>JAJZCA010000114.1 GCA_021798735.1 Acidobacteriota bacterium
TCTTGCCCTGGGCTTTGAGCGCATTGCCAATCCAGTACATTTGCTCGGCTGTATTGGGATGGGCCGGTGCGCCCGTGCCCAGGTTCTCCGGATACTCAAGCGCCTGGCGGAAGGAAGCTTCGGCGGCGTCGGGATGATGCTCCAGAAGCGCCTGCTTGCCCTTTTCCATATTGGCGAAAACAAACATGTTGTGCATCGCCACTCCGCCTTCCCATGGCTCGTAGCGATGGTCGGCGAAGAGTGCCAGGGCCTGCTTGTATTTTCCCTGCTCGATGAACAGGAGCGCGTGACGGGCCCGAACTGTGTCCTGATCGAGCACGGCAGGCGGCGCGTTTTGGAAGAGCGCAATCCGCGCAGATATATCTCCCTGCTGTGCGTAGATCTCATCGAGGTCGGGATACAGGCGGTAATCCGTGGGGTTCAGTTGAATGGCTTTCGAATAATCGTCGGCCGCGGTGGCGAGGTCGTGTTTCACGTGCCATTGATACACGCCCAGATTACGGAGCAGCACGGCGTTTTTGAAGCCCTCGTTGAGCGATTTTTCCCAGAGTGCCGCTGCCTCGTCGTACTGATCCTTTGCAAACAGAAAATTGCCGAGCGAATACTGGGCTTGTGCGTCCGCAGGATTGTGCTGCAAGGCTTCGCGCAGTACGGCAACATCTTCCAGACGATTCGGGAAGGTGCCGGTAGCGGTTGAAGCTGCGGCTTTTTGTGCGTAATCATCCGCCTGCCGATCGTGTCCTAACTGGCGCGCGTTCGATGCCAGGTAGTAGTCGATCATCGGTGCAATTTCAGCAGCGGACGGATTCGCTTCTGCGAGGTGAAGAACAGCGTCCGAGGATTGCCAGACGCCGATGCTGTGATACCAGGAAGCGATTGCCAGGTAGTTCTGCGGATCGGCGCTGACGATGCTGGTCCAACTCGGCTTGGACGACGAAGCTGCACCTGGCGATGCGTTTGCATCCTGCCATTGTTCCGCCAATGCATAGGGAAGCACGGGCATTTTTTTCACGGCTTCGGCAGAGTACTGCGCGGCATCGTGCTGGTTGCCGCTCAGTCGCTCAGCTACGGCAAGATCTGCCAAGGCAAAGGCATCGTCGGGATTGTAGCCAACAGCACTCTTCAATAGATCGACCGCCTGCGCGGGCTTTCCCTGGCGAAGAGCAATCTCTCCCAACTCCACATACGATGCTGCCAAGGTGGGTCCGGGAGCGATAGCTGCGCCGTAATGGATTGCATTCCACAGGGCATCGTTTGCGAGCGCCAAATGCCCATCGGCCCGATCGACGACCCCCTTGGTGTAGGCAATGTACGGGTCTTCTGCATCGCGTTCAGTGGCGCGCGCAATCAGGGATTCCGCTTTTTTGAAGTCCGCAGCGTTGTAGCTGTACCACGCTTCCTTCAGCAACGCGGGGGCATATCCGGGGTCCTCCGCCAGAACGCGATCGAAGAACTTGAGTGCGCCTAGTCGATTCCCGGTTTTTTCCAGGAAGATGCCCTGAAGATAGAGCTGTTCAATGGGTGTTTGCGCGTCGATGGGGATGGGCTCGGCAATCGGTTTGCCAGCGAACGGAACCAGATTCGGGTTTCCGTCGATTGGGTCCGCCGCCGACCATTGCAACAACGCTTTGCTTTGCGATGACAGGATTTCGACGTTGAGATTCTTCTTTGCGTCTTCTACGTTCTGCACGGGGATGGCATAGGTTTCCGTTTGCAGCGGAGCGAAGTGGACGTGATGAAACTCGCGCAGGACGTTGGAGCCCTGCTTCACGACTACGGTGGCATCGGCAACATCGGCGACCGGGCTGACGAGTAGCTTGACTTGCGGGCTTGCTGCTTCGCCAGCAGAATAAACGGCATTGATCGCGAACTGATTGGTGGCTTCGACAAATCCGCCATCCAGTCCACGAACCGGATACCAGTATTCTGTCCAGGTTTCGACCCGGCGCGGATTCATGAACTCGCGATAACCCTGGGTATAAAAACGTCCGCTTTGAATTTCGTTGTACGAGCCGTCGTTATCGCTTAGGATGCGGTCCCAAATTTTGCCAGAGGGCGCAGTTCCCCAGGTCCAAATTTTCTTGCCTGGATCCTGGCGGAAATCTGCAACATGGACCACACCATAGTTGGAGCCGTGATAATAAATGCCGAAAAAATTTCGCTGAACGTCGCGGCCGAAGGCGGCCATGGCGTCAGCGTCATTTTTATACCAACTCTGGTCGATGCCCTTCCAGACCGGCCAGCTCTGCGCGACGGCAAACGGGTCGTCATAAATGGTTTCGCGCATCGGATAGATATATTGCAGGTCGTCGGTGGCCTTTACGGCCGCATTGGTCCAGAACAAGTAAAGATGGTTCTGCGGCGTGGAATTGAACAGGGTCACCCCCTCTTCCACGCGGGCTGTATTTGGCCGCAAGGTAATGGAGATTTCCCAGTGCATGTTGGAAACCCAGTCCACTGCGCCGACGACGGAAGTGGCGCTGCCATCTGGATTGTGACGTAATACGGAATTGACGGACGACACTGTATCGGTGGTGTGCGCGAATGGAAAACTGAACTCCATGCCGCCGGAGATCCATGCGCCGCGAGGTCCGACAAGACCGTACTTGATGACGTTGTCGCGATAGAGAACTTCCCGGTGGTCGATTTTGTCGTAGACAGAATAGATATGGCCGCCAAGATCGGGCAGGATCGTGATCTTGAGATACTTGTTTTCAAGATAGACGGCACGGTAGGTCATCGGCGCCCGATTATTGGTGAGATCATCAAGCATCGTATAGGGATATACAGGCGACTTGCCGACCAGCGGAAATGCCGGGTTCGGGTCGGAGGGGCCAAGCTTGTATGTGGGAATCGTAATGGTGCCTTCCCAGCCACGGACCGCGTTGTTCGACACCGGTGCGGTGGTTGTCGCCTGGCTGTGTGCTACACCGGAGGTCAGCAGAAACGCAAGAGCGATGCAAGGCAGGAATGCGCAGCGTGTAATTTTCATTTTTTTAATTCTCCCGAATCATAGGGTCAAATCCTTCGTATTGCGGGTCCTTCTGAATATGCAGTGTTGCTACGGATGCGATGGAGCCGGGTTGGCTCCAGGGGCAGCGGCAGCCAGCGTTTGTTTCACGCTCACATTGCCCAGAGCGTACCAACCATCGGCATCCATCCCTTGAATCGCCAGCTTGATTGCGGGTTTGCGAGTCGCTGGGTCAACAAGGGCCACGCTCAATTGATAATCTCCGTCGGGCAAATTCGCTGGAATGAAGACGGAATTATTGTAGAGATTGTCTCCCGGCATCCAAGTTCGGATGTCGGCTCCAGTGACGATGACGGCGCTGGTTTGCTTGTTGCTCAACCGCAGTGCCAGCGGAAACCTTCGATAGCAGGGCGCGTCTCCATCATTTTCCCACCAGGAAGTGAATGCGATTTTCCTGTCGGGTCCGATGACGGCGGGGTAGGTAAATCGACGCAGAGCGAAGCGGTAGCCCATGTGTTGCAGCCAGCGATTCACCTCTGGCCATAAATCTTTCGGCACTGCCGACGACTTGGCGTTGAAGGAGGAGACGTGCCACTTGATGGCTTGATCGATGATGTAGTGTACGTCCCAGCCGCGATCCTCCCAAGTCTGCATTACCCAGCAGGCTTCCATGGTGACCGGAGCTTTCTTCCAGGCATCCTGCAAGCCATCTTCGATCACGGCCTCGGGATAATAGTCGGTCATGTGGTTCCAATTTTTGTTGAATCCGCCCATATCGCCGAGGCAGTCGGCACGCCATCCTACATTGGCCTTCGACATTGCATACTCATCCGTTTTTGGATCGGTGGGCTGCACTACCAGAGGCGTCTTGTGGAAGGAATCGAGATAGCTGTCCATCAGGCGATGCATCACCTGGGTGGTTAGCATCGGTGTGCCGGCTCCTTCTCCCCACGGACCGACGATGGAAATATCGACGACGTTCAGGTCCGGGTCGCCATCATAACGGGCACCCAGGGCTCGAATCATCTCGCCGAAGAAGTGCGCGTACGCAGGGTTCATGGGGTCAACCATCCACTGCGCTTCATACGGGGCCCAGTCGGGCTGGCTGCTGGGCAACGGACGATACCAGGAGGAATGGCGGCCATCGCCGGGCGCCTTGCGAAGGGCTTCTCCTGTGACTTTTCTGTACCAGTCTGGTACGTCGCTCTCTGGTCCTGTTCCATACGGTGCAATGCGCAGCATCAAAGTCTGGTGGCGCGCATGGGCCGTTTGCAGCGCCTTGTCGAGCATGGCCCAGTTGTAAACCCCTCGCTCAGGCTCGATGAAGCGCCAATAGATACGGAAATAGGCGATGGTCGTCATGGGAAAATTTTTGGTCTGGAGCGTCCCCTTATAAGGCTGATAGTTGATGGGAAAACCTTCGGTCCATTTGGTTCCGGCATTCAGCGTATCGCCATTGAACCGCTGAAATGTCGTGAATCCAATGTCGGGATTTACGAGCGTGCCGTCGAATGCTTTCGGCTTGACGGTGACGATGTCAGTTGGCATTTGCGCGAGAACCGGTCCCGAGCTTTCCAGACAGAAATATCCGGCACAGAACAGAAGGCAAACCAATCTTAAGCGGCGCATGCAAGCTCCTGAGCCGACAAATGCGACCCCATCCCAACCTCACGCCAGGCTCTGACGCCTGGATTGCATCGATCGATGCTGAGCCGAAGGCGGTGAGTTTCGAGGGACCACAGTTTGGAGGCTATGGTTTCTGAAACAAAATCAAATTACGTATACTTCCGTTCAAGAGTATTCTACTTCTACCGATAATCATAACGATACGAGACAATGGATTGCGCAACCCAGACGAATAAACTGAAAACCTGAAAGTCAAGGAGCCGGCCTGGAGGTTGAATGCCGCCAACCCTCCATTCACTTACCTAAAGGTTCTATCGAGAGAACCGACCCACATGAATAGGGAGAAACGTCTTGAATCACAAAAAATATGATGCGAGCCGGAGAGGATTTCTCCGCAGTGCAGTTGCCTCTGCCATGTTGAGCCCAGCGCTGATGGGGATGAGCCAAGCCACCCAGGGTTCTCCAGAGGCCACTCCGAGCGGACCTGACGCGATGGTGTTGGGACGGATCAAGCTCGATCGCGAATTGGCGAACCAGGATGGAGTGTTGAGCGGCAATCTGCGTTTCCTTCGGGCTGTCCCGGGCCCAGTGGCGGTTCGGTGGATTGACAGCTTTGGTCGCGTGAGCGGCGAGCAGCAGTTGACAATGGGACCGACGGCGGTGACCGTGCCGTTTTCGTTCAATATGAGAGCGGGCCTGACCTACGTCAACTGGATTCGAGTCACGGTGAATGGTGTGCCGCAAGTGGCGACGGCAAAATTCATGCTGTTACCCGAACACACTCCCTGGAACGATTTTCATACCATCAGCTGGGCGCATTATCCCGATGGATTTTACGATCAATTACGCGCGGCGGGCATGGACTCCATCATCGCGTATGCCAATGACGACTTCGATCCAATCCTGGACAACGATTTCAAGTTTTATGTGGAACAGATGGCGTGGGAAGTTTTCTCGATCTATCACAAGAACCAGCCGGAGTGGAGGACGTTGCTGACCAAGGTCAGTATGGATCGAGAGAACCTGGATTTGTGGGTACGCGATCCTTGTGTCAACGACCCGAAGACGACGGAATATCTGCGCGAGCACATTACGCGCTTCGCCCGCATTCACGGCCCGTACCGCCCCTTGTTCTACAACATCGCGGATGAGTTGGGACAAGGCGACCAGATTCGACCGAATGACTTTTGCCACTCGAAATTCTGCACCGAAAAATTTGCCGACTATTTGCGCAAGCTGTACGGCCTGCCTTCGCATGTTGGCCGGCAATGGGGCGTCGGAGAGCCTACACACTGGGACGATACGAAACTGGACGCCTGGCCGGAATGGATGAAGACCGGAACCATGATTGGATACACAACGACGGACCAAGCGTTTGAAGCGGTTGCATTGGCCGGTCTGAAGGCACGATATAAAACCATCGGCCAGTTCAACCGGGAATGGGGCACCAGTTTCCCGGTACCAGGAGGGAACACGGTGATGAGTGACAGTTGGAACCCGATTTTGGCGGTAGCGCGCGAGTCGCTGTCGGTTCCGGTGCTGGACGATGCATCGTTGGAAAAGCAGATGGGGCCCCTGGATCAGGCGAACGCACGCTGGGGCGGTCTAGGCTCCTGGAATGCTCCGAATAAGCCGACGACGTTCAAAACCTGGGGACAGGTGGCGGCATTTCTGAATCGCTATTTCAAAGAGCTGGGAGAAATCACTTCGACCCGTCACTGGAATGTGAGCCCGTGGTGCGATTTCCGCAATTTTATGGACGAGACGTTTGCCGACGGAGTCAAGCGGGCCGCAGACATCTGCAAAGCGGAAGATCCCTACGCGCTGTGCGCGACCGAAGGCGGCCAATGCCCGTTCGCGTATGGCTGGTACAACTACGAGCAAGTCGTGCGCGCGATCGACGTGATTGAGCCCTACAACATCGGCAATAACGTGGAAGTGATTCGCTCCCTGAATCCGGCTGTCATCATGATTTCGACCCATGGCTTTGGCGGATTCAAGGCCAAGCCCGGAGAAGCACTGAGTGAAAAGGAACGCACCGAGCAGAAGCGCGCGATCCGGCCCATCTGGTGGGGACTATTCCACCGCCACAATGCGGCGCTGATCTGGGACGACAACGAAGCGGCGAATGAATTTGTGGATATGAGCACCGGCCAACTGACGACTTCCGCAGATACATTTTCCGGCATTTTCCATGAGCTGCGCGCCGGCATCGGCAAGCTGACAATCAACTCCAAGCGTAAGCATGACGGAATTGCCATCCATTATTCCCAGGCTTCCATCCAAGTCCACTGGCTGTTGGACAATCTGAAATATGCCCGTGAATGGATGCTGAAGAGCGGCGGAGACAGCGACAGCATTTGCGTTGCGGTGCGCAACAGTTGGACCAAGCTGGTTGAGGACCTGGCGCTGCAGTACAACTTTGTTGGCAAGCAACGAATCGAAGCGGGCGATCTCAGTTCTGGCGAATACAAAGTTTTCATCATGCCGCAGTCGATTGCGGTCAGCGTCGAAGAGGCCCAGCAAATTCGAGCGTTCGTGCAGGCCGGTGGAACGTTGGTGGCGGACTATCGTGCCGCCGACCTGGACGGGCACGGACGCGATATTGGCGGAGCCAAGGTAGCAGGGTATTTCCCCGCAAACGGGAACGCCGATCTGGGTGGCCAAGGAGATTTCGGCGGCGGACAATTGGATGATGTCTTCGGCATCGCCCACGGACCAGCGCGGAATACGGCGAAAACCGTTCAAGGGAGCGGCAGCGAGGGCGCTGTGCAGCTAGAAGGCAAGCAGCTTCAAGAATTGCAGCCTGGCGATCCAACTGTAATCGCCGTATCCGGAAAACCGCTTGCGCATAGCGGGGAGGTGCCGCTGGTCATCGTGAATCAGTTCGGTTCCGGGCGAGCCATCTTCCTGAATCTGGAAGTGGCGGACTATGCATATCTTCGATTGAAGGGTTCAGGCACCAGTCTCCCCGAGTTGATGGAGAGCGTATTTGAGTTAGCCGGCATAAAGCCACAGGTGCGGGTGCTGGGCCCCGATGGCAAGCGAGTGCCGGGAACCGAGGTGGTGCGGTTTGCCAATGGAAGTTGCGAGCAAGTCGCCATTTTCAGAAATCCGCAGACGGATGACGGTGGGTGGGGTGCGTACCCGAAGTTGCTTGCCGACAGTTCCATTCCGGAGATCGATCCCAATTTGGCAGGAAATATCGACAATTCACTGCTTGAAAAAAATATCGATGTGACCATCCAATGGACAGATTCCGCCCAGACTTATGATGTTCGAGGCCGTAAGAATCTAGGCCAGGTTTCCACAGTCAAGGCCACGATGAACTGGTGGGAGGCGCTTGTTTTTACGCGGTCGCAACAGGCTTTGCCCGGTTTACGAGTGGAAACAAGAAATGCACGGGCCGGAGAGATGGCCGAAATAGTTCTGACCGGGGAGGGTCCTCTTCCGGATAGTACCTTCCGCGCGATTCATCTCGAATTTCGAAATCCTTCAGGAGAGTTGTATGAGTTGTATGCGCGCAACGTGTTGCTACAATCGAGCCCTTATGTCGAGCGTGTTCCTTTTGCCGTGAACGATCCAAAGGGCAATTGGAAAGCAATTGCGCACGATCTTGCGACGGGCCAGGTGGTCGAAGTGCCGTTTGAGCTGGCGTGAGGGCGAAGCCTCCACAAGACGCCATCAAGAGAGATGGTCGAATATGAGTTCGTCTCGAAACGACGGCGATTTGAAGTGATCAAGGAGACTACGCAGATGTGCGTCAAGCGTATGGCAAGAGCAGTAACGGAAAATTGCGCAAGAAGGTTTCGCATAGGAATCGTATCGGCGGCGAGTCTTTGTTTTGCATGGGGAGCTTGTTTCCCGGGGTATGCCACGCAACCGCATCCGTCGAAATTGGCGGCAATCCGGGAGCCGGGAGGGAAGCCGGGACAACAGGAGTCACATATCGGCGACGTGCTCACTGCGGCGCCTCCATTGGCGAATCTCTCACCCGCATTGACCACGGCGGCTATCGACAAAGCGGTGCGCACAGTGGGGAATTGGCAGCTGAATTATTCTGAGAAGTATTTCAATCGAGAGTGGACATTCGCCGCGCTGTACGCGGGATATATGACGGCCGCCAATGCGTTGCCGGATCTGCGCTTCCAGACCGCGATGCTGCGGATGGGGAATACGTTTGATTGGCAACTGAATCCCACAGGGCCAAACGATGATGCGCCAGCAAACGATCACGCGGTGGGACAAACGTACCTAGATCTTTACCATATCTATCGTCAGAAGAAAATGATGATGCCGACCAAGGAAACGTTTGACGCGCTGATGAAGGTCCCCGATGTTCCAGGCAAGCCGGTCTGGTGGTGGTGCGACGCGCTTTTCATGGGTCCTCCAACGTGGGCGCGTCTTTATCAAGCAACGGGCAATCGGGCCTATCTTGACTACATGGATCGTGAGTTCTGGATTACATCGAAACTGCTGTATCGACCCCAGGAGAAGTTGTATTCGCGGGATGCAACCTATCTGAACGCGAGAAGCAAGAATGGTCAACTCATCTTCTGGTCGCGCGGCAATGGATGGGTGATGGCAGGTATCGCGCGAACACTCGATGCGATGCCGAAGGACTATCCAAGCCGTCCAAAGTATGTGGAGCAGTTCAAGCAGATGGCATCGAGAATCGCGACATTGCAAAGTGCAGATGGATTGTGGCGCACAGATTTGCTCGACCCTGAAGCGTATCCAGCCCCAGAAATTTCCGGTTCGGCTTTCTACGTGTATGCGCTGGCTTGGGGAGTCAACCGGGGCATCCTGGATCGAGCTACCTATTTACCTGTGGTGGAGAAGGGCTGGAAGGGAATGCTGTCCCATGTATATCAGGATGGCCGCCTTGGATCGATCCAGTCGGTGAATCAGGAGCCAGGGGTGGTTCCACCGACGTCCAGCTATGTGTACGGAGTTGGAGGCTTTTTGCTCGCTGGCTCGGAGCTACATCGCCTGGTGGAGTATCAGCCCAGCCGCTGATTCGTGCGGCGTTCGAATTCGAGTGGCTGAGCCGAGTTCGGTCGCTAAAAGTATGATTTGTAACAGTGCGAGGCACAAATGAAAATACTTCAGATGCCGGATGCGATTCGCTATGCAACCATGACGACGGCAGAGTTGCGCGAGGCTTTTCTGCTGGAAGATTTATTTCAGCCAGGGCAGATCCAGAACGTGTACGTGGATCTGGACCGAACCGTAATCGGCTCCGCAGTGCCGTTGCAACAGCCACTCGCGTTGCCAACTTATCCCGAACTGCGTGCAGATGGCTTTACCGAGAGACGCGAGCTTGGCGTACTCAACATCGGCGCAAAAGGCAAAGTGCGCGTCGACGCTGAGACGTATGAGTTGAACAATCTGGATTGCCTTTACGTTGGTCGGGGCAAACACGAGATTGTATTTTCCAGCGAAGACGCAGCGCATCCAGCAGAATTTTATCTGCTCAGCTACCAGGCCCATGCCGAGTATCCAACGCGGCTATCAAAGCGCGCGGATCTGGAGCCGGTTTCGCTGGGTATGCCGGCCACCGCCAATGTCCGCCAGATTCGCAAGCACATTCATTTGGAGGGAGTGCGGAGTTGCCAATTGGCGATGGGCTTTACCGAGATGCAGCCGGGAAGCGTGTGGAACACGATGCCGCCCCATACGCACATGCGACGCTCTGAAATATATTTGTACTTCAATGTGCCGGCGGATGACCGCGTGATTCATCTGATGGGACCAGCCGGCGAGACCCGACATCTGGTAGTCGCAAACAAGCAAGTCGCAATTTCTCCGGGATGGTCCATGCATGCGGGAGTGGGGACGAACAGCTACGCCTTTTGCTGGGGCATGGGCGGTGAGAACCAGGTATACAGCGACATGGATGCGATCCAGATCAAAGATATACGCTGAGGAGATGCATTCGAGGAGCAAAACAATGAGACTGATTTGGGGGATGGTTGTCATGGCATTAACCGCAACGACAGCAATGGCGCAGGGCGGAGGAGTGAACCATTATTCCACTGCGGAACTGCAGCGGATGGCGCAC
>JAJZCA010000115.1 GCA_021798735.1 Acidobacteriota bacterium
GGCCAAACGCGCCAGCATGAACTCATGATGGCGATGCATTCTTCCCCAATCGCCGCTGCCCCACTGCATATCTCTGTGCTCCCAGGGGCCAGGGCGATTCATCTGCTGTGGGTGCATGTCGTGATGCCGAAGCGGCTGGGTCTGTCCGGCTTGTGACGGTGCGGGTGGAGGCGCGGGAGCCGGCGCAGTGTTCTGGCCATAGGCCAAAGGTAACGATACGGCGAGTGAAACGAGAGCGAGCGCAACTTTCGAGTGAATTCGCATTTCTTCTTCTCCGGTGCTTAGGTACATCCTGCGATCGAGTGGATCTTCAGTTTCGGACAATGTCCGGCATTTCTGTAAACACCACCGTCAAGCGAGAGTTTCGCTTGCTGCAGTTCATATTTTTTCGGCTGCCATGCGTCTAACTCTTAGACAAGTTTCCCACTAGGCATATTCCAAAGGGGATAAGCGGCGCAAGCTGCACGGGCTGTGTTGAAGACGGGCTTGTCGCCGGGCAAGTTGCAACGGTCGCGGGATTGTACAAATGGGTGACTGCGGTCACATGTCTGCAAGAACACTTCCATTTATGCTATTAAAAAGGAGCCTATGAAAACTGTGTTTGTTGTGGGCGCAGGCCCAGCGGGCTTGTTTGCCGCCCAGAAAATTGCCCTCTCCGGTCACCAGGTTTTCCTTTTCAATCGGGACATCAAGCCAGGCGGACTTGCGGAGTACGGGATTTATCCGCTGAAAGACAAGATGAAATTTGGACTGCGCAAGCAGTTTGCCAAAGTTCTCGGGCTGCCCAACGTCCATTATTTCGGCCACATCAAGGTGGGGGAGCAGGGTGATGTAACGCTCGCAGACCTGCGCGCGATGGGGCCTTCCGCGATGGTATTTTCCTGCGGGGCCCAGGGCTACAACGCGCTTGGCCTTTCCGGAGAAAACAGCAAAGGCGTCTACTCCGCCAAAGACTTTGTCTACGCTTACAATCAACTGCCTCCCTACGCGTCCATGGACTTCTCTACTGGCAAGCGCATCGCCATTATCGGCATGGGCAACGTGGCCGCCGACATTATGCGCTGGCTCCTGAGAGACAAGCCGGAACGCGAGACCGAAGAAGTGATCGTCGTGGCCCGGCGCGGCCCCTATGAGGCCAAATTCGACAAGAAAGAAATTGAGTATGTGGAGGAGTACATTTCGCGCCAAGATTTTCTTCGCGAACTGGATCGAATCCGCGAGACCTGCGGGGCCTGCAACCAGGATCTGTCCCCGGAGAAGCTGGGCGATGCCACGTTTCCATTCCTAAAGAAGAGTTTCCCCGCCGAGCCGCGTCCCAAGCTGACGTTCCGCTTTCTCTCCTCGCCGAAGGAGGTGCTTCCCGGGCCGGATGGACGCATCGAAAGGCTCGTTGTTACAGAAAACAATCTTGCTCTCCGCGCCGACGGCAGCACTGCGGCGCGTGCGACTGACAGGACGGCGGTGTTGGATGTCGATACATTGATTTTTGCCATCGGCGACAAACATGATCCATCTGTGGGACTGCCCATGGGACCGGAGGGCTATGCCACCAAGCCCGGTCCGGAATCTCTGAAAGAGCCCGCCTATGAAGCCTGGGACCTCACGTTGAACCAATCGCTGCACGGCATTTTTGTCGTGGGATGGGCGCGCCGCGCCAGCACCGGGCTGGTCGGCATCGCGCGTCACGATGGAGAAGAGGGCGCGAAAAAAGTTCTCGAGTACTTGCAGGACAAACCGGATACCAGTGGGCTTTCCGCCGAGAACTTGCTGGCCGCATTGCAGGCAAAAGGTGCCACGCCTGTTACCAAACAGGACCTCGAAATCCTGGGTCGGGTTGAAGAACAGCAGGCGCAAGCGCGCAATTTGACGTCGTTCAAATACTCCGACGATGAGACCATGCTGCAGGCCATTCAAAGCGAACGCGAAGAGTTGTCCCTGCAATAGGGTTCTTCATTTCATCGTTTCTTGCATCTCTCTATCCGCCGCCATCGGCGATATCGAGTCCTTCTCTGGCCTCATTGGGTGGGGGCCGGTTCCGGACCACCGCCAGGCAAAACATGGATCGTGTGGAGCCAGGTCTCCGCAAGCTGTGGCCATGCGGTGATCGGCAATGCGGTGCGGCGCAGCCCATACCCATGGCCGCCCTGCGCATAGATGTGCATTTCAGCGGGGACACCGGCATGTTTCAGCGCCATAAAATACACGATCGAGTTTTCAACGTGGACGGGATCGTCCTCGGCCTGCACTAGAAATGTAGGCGGCGTCTGGTCCGTCACGTGAATGGCGGAGTTCGGCTCGAAGTTCTTCTTCGCGTGCGCCAGATATGCGGGATAGATGATGGCGGCGAAGTCAGGACGGCAGCTGAGCCGGTCTGCGGCATCGATGTCCGGATAGGTCCGTTTCTCGAAGTGAGTGCTGAGGGCGGCGGCAAGGTGACCTCCCGCGGAAAAACCAAGAACGCCGATGCGATTTGGGTCGATGTGCCACTCACTCGCGTGCAGGCGCACCAAGCCGAGTGCGCGCTGTGCATCCTGTAGCGCCGCGTCGGATTCGGGATACGGGCCGGAGTCAGGCACACGGTATTTCAGAAGAATGCAGTTGACACCAATTGTATTGAGCCACCCGCACACTTCAGTCCCTTCCAGGTCGATGGCAAGGATGTGATATGCGCCCCCGGGAAACACAACCACCGCGGCACCCGTGTTGTTTTCCTTCGGCGCGTACAGCGTCAGCGTCGGATCGGAGACGTTGCCCAGACGGATGAGAGGCTTACCCGCGATCAGCGGGTCCTTCGCGGTGGTGGTATTTGTCTCCGGGGTTGGATTTGGGACAGCACCCGGCGCTCCGTTGGGCCACAGGCTCAGGGTCGTATGGCCGGGAGCGGGTTGCCAGGCTGGCGTTTGCGCCAGCAGAGTGGCACCGGCACACACAATAACAGCGAGAACCATCCAACGCTTGCTCACAATCGGAATCCTCTGATTTCTGTTCCTATCGATCTTCGCATCCGGAATCTCTGGTAAGCAAGTCGAACCGATACGCTACGGCGCGCGCATCCGCCGCGCCCGCAGCTTGTCAAAGCCGGCGCCTGCGTTACATTTTGAATTGCGAAAAACGCCCGCGACAAGGAACCTCTAGAGCATTTTCGGTCAGGGTGTTGACGGTCGGGGAAAGAGTCGTGCTCTCCCACCCTTTGTGCAAGAGGCGCACAAAGGATGGGGCACCCAGAGTTTTGTTCACACTTGATTTGAAAATGCCCTAATCAGCCGCGGGACTGCTCAATGAGTTCATAAATGGAAGGAAAATCAATACCTCCGTGCCGCTGTGTCCGGCTTCAGTGCTGCTGGCGATCGTGATCCGGCCCTTATGCTTTTCGACCAGTTGTTTTGCCACCCACAATCCAATACCCGTGCCGTGCCGCTCCTTAGTGGTGAAGAACGGTTCGAAGATCAGTGCCAGGTGTTCCGCTTCAATTCCGCTGCCTTCATCCCGGACCAGAATCTGTATGCCCGCCGTTCCAGCATCCGCCATTTCCCGTGTTTCGATGTAAAGCGACCCTCCCGGCTTCAGTGCGTCGATGGAGTTGGCGATGATGTTTGAGAACACCTGCAACAGCTCTCCACGGCTGGCCTTCAGCGGGCGAAGCGCTTCAAATTGACATCGAAGGGCGATGTTTCTGAAATTGAGCTTCGATCGATAGACGGCAAGAACATTCTTCAGCAGTTCGTCGACCACGATTTCGGTCGGCCTGCCGGTATCGCGATAGAAGCCGAGCGTCTGCCGCGCAATGTGGGAGACGCGCACCAGTTCCGCCTCCGCAGTTTCCAGGTACCCATGGGTTTCGCTTTCAGGGGCGCAACTGGCGCGGGCCAGAAACATCAGGTTCAGCACCGCTTCCAGCGGATTGTTGATTTCGTGGGCGACAGTGGCCGCCATGCGCCCCGCAGCCGCTAACTTTTCCGACTGGACCAGAGACCGCTCCATCTGCTTCCTGGCCGAGATGTCCCGCGCGATTTTTGAGCTGCCAATCACCCGGCCGGCACTGTCCTTGATGGGAGAAATCGTCAGCGAGACCTCAATTCGTTGCCCGGACTTGCTGAGTCTCGTCGTCTCGAAATGCTCCAGCCGCTCTCCCGCTCTCAATTTCCGCAGGATTTCGTCCTCTTGGGAACGCAGTTCCTCGGGAACCAGGCGCAGAATCGACTGCCCGACAATTTCCTCCGCTGTGTACCGTACATGCGGCGGGCCGCGTTGTTCCAACTGGTGATGATGCCGTTCAGGTCCTTGCTGATGATGGCGTCTTCAGACGAGTCGATGATCGCCGCCAGCAGAAAACGCGGCTGTTCAGCCAAGTCGTTCTGCGTATCGGGGTTTTTCGGCGGTGCTTCCGGGGTATCGATCAAGAAACTTCGCCTCCAAGGTGCGAATGGGCTGGAAGGGAATTGCGCCGCATTCTTTCGTCTCCACCTTAAACCAACTTAGATGCGCACAGACCGCCCACGAAAAAAGAATTGTTCATCGGGTGGGTCGATATAGCCGGGTGCTCAGGTTCGCGCAGAGAACCTGGGTGGGCTTCCCCGGTATCCCCTCTAATTCGCGATCTTTTCGTCGGCGAACTCCTCGTTCATCCAGGCTTCATAGCCATCCAGGCTTTGCGCTCGATGGAGGAAATTCTGCACTAGCGTCTCTCCTGGCTGGGAGCCGCCCGGCTCCAACACTTCTTTCCGATAGCGCAGCGCCGTCGGCCCTTCAACCAAATCGTTAGCGTCGAATTGCCGATAGAAATCGAGCGCGATCACCTTGTCGAACAAATAGGTGTAGTAGTTCGAGGAGTACCCGACCAGATGGGTGAAGCTTGAGTAGAGGCGATTGCCGTCCACCCACGTGTACGGCAGCGCAGCCGTATAGCCCGCCTGCATCAGTGTGTCCAGATCGATGGTGGCCGGGTCCAGGTCGTGCAGATCGAGCGAGAACCGCGTGTAGAACATCTGGCCGCGAACTCCATTCCCGCGGCCAAAGGCGCTGGCACGGTTCATGCGCGCCACCAGTTCCGCCGGAATCGGTTCTTCCGTCTCATAATGCCGCGCGAATCCCGCAAGCAGCTTCGCATTGCGGAAGAATTCCTCCAGCATTTGCGAAGGCACTTCGACAAAGTCGCCTTCCGTCGCGATGCCGCTTACACCTGCCCAGCGCTGCTGCCCGCCGAGGATGGCATGCATCAGGTGGCCAAACTCATGGAAGAAGGTCACCACGTCGGAATACTGCATTAGGCCCGGATCCGCGCTCGCCGGGTCGGCATTCCCGCCCGGAAAATTACAAATCAGCGCAGCCTCCGGCACCTGCGCCCCCGCGATTCCAGGCACCAGCGGAAATGCGGAAAACCATTTGTCCTTGCCTTCTCGCGGATGCATGTCCAGATAGAACCGGCCGATCTTTTCCTCTCCCCGTGCGTTGCCGTTCTCGCCTCTTGAGGACCGATCGTACACATCCCAGGCCGTCACCGAGCTGTCCCACAGCGCTGCGGCATGCGGTCCCTCCAGTGGTGCCGGACGAAACTCCACATGAAATAATTTCGCCGCAGTGTCGAGAATGCCTTGCTGCACCCGCTCATACGGAAAGTACGGTCGCACCGACTGCGAATCGAAATCGAATGCTGCCCGGCGATATTGCTCATACCAATACATCGTGCTGGCGGCATCGATTGTCGTCAGCTCAGGCCGCTGTTGCCGTGCAAACTCCAGCACCATCGCATATTCACGATCCGCTCCCGCTTTCGACGCGGCATCCAATTCTGCCAGAAAGGTCTTCACCTTTGCCGCCGATCCCATCATCTGGTCCGCCGTCGCCAGGTCCGCCCAGGAATGAAATCCCAGCGTGTTGGCCAGTTGCTGCCGGGTGGAAAGAATCTCCATCAGGATCGGCTTGTTCGCCGGATACGCGCGCGTGTTGTAGGCAAGAAACATCCGTCGCCGCAGCGCATCGCTTTTGGCAAAGGTCATCACCGGCTGATAGTCCGGGTAATCCGTGGTCAGGGTGCGATTGCCTTTGGCGTCGGGCGCATGGCGGGCGAGAAAATCCTCCGGCAAACCCTCCAGCTCCGCTGCGTCGTCGACCACCACAGTGTTGACCTGCTCCTGTACATTGCGTCCAAAGGCCAGGCCCAGCTCCGTGATGCGCTCCTGCAACTGCTGAATCCGGTCCCGCGTCTCCTGATCTTTATCCACCCCGGCCAGCCGGTATTGCAGCAGCGTCCGCTCCAAATAGTGTTGTGTGGCGGCATCCGCCTGGGAAAGGTCGATGGACAAGAGCGAGTGATATACCTGCGGATTCAGCGAAAGCTGCACCGCAGCCTCCGAAACCGCCTGCACCATGGCTTCTGCTTGGTTACGCACGGTCTTTTCAGCGCATACCGAGTGCAGCAAGCCGGCCTCAGAGCCCGCAATCCCCAGCGCGGCGACCGCACTATCGTAAGGAACCAGCGTGTTATCGACTGTTCGCGGCTCCTGAACTGTGAGAAGCTGATCGATGGCAGTTTTATGGGATTCCAGATGGCGGTCAATCCAGCTTTTCAAGCTTTCCGGACTCAGATCACCGGCCCAGGCATGCAGGTCATCGTAGATTGGGTTGGGAGAGCCGTCTTGGACTGGTTTGGCGATTGGGAGCGATAAATCATTTAGCATAGGGAGCAATTCCGTTCTACAGTCAACGTGTTAGCAGTTTTGCCGGGTCGTCGCGACCGGAGATTCTGCCCATTCCTCATATTAATGAACTTCCATGCGGTAATAGCTGGAATACAGGAAAGGTTGCATCGAAAGGGAAGCGATCGCATCTTAATTTGCGGGCCAAGTCCTGCAGAATCAAAAAGAAAGCAAACACTAGACACCGCCGAATCAATGATTTGCCCAGTACTGAAGTGCTGGATTTCTCAGCCCTGAGGTTGCATTGGATCGCAACCCTGATACCACGCCGCAGTTGCACCTGATATAAGGTGCGGGAAAATGACGATGACAGAATCCGCTCAGAATGTAAGCTTGCACTACCTCCGTTCGCGGCTCGGCCGCATTTGCGTTGCCATCATTGGCAGTACACCCCAGGAAATGCTGGAGAAGGCCGAAGAGGCTGTTCGGGAGAACACCTTAATCGAGTTTCGACTGGATTATCTTCCAAAACCGCTGGCTGCGCTGCCGAAACTGAAGAATTTTCTGGAATTGCGCCGCGAAGTGACCGCCATTGCCACCTGCCGCCGCAAAGTGAACGGCGGAAAGTTCACGGGCTCCATCGCGGCTGAACTGGAAGTGCTGACCAAGGCTGCCGCCGCTGGTTTTGACCTGCTGGATGTGGAACTGCAGACCGCCGAAGCGATGAAGTCGGCCGATTGGAAGAAGCTGCGCGCGCCTGGGGTCGCCCTGCTGGTGTCGTATCACGACTTCAAGGCGACCAAGGATCTGGAAAAGATCTACGCGCGGATCCAGCCACTGCAGCCGAACTTCATCAAGATTGTGACCACAGCGCGTTCGTTGGCTGACAACGTCACAATGATGCGCTTTCTGGAATCCAAGCGCGATGAGGGCAATGTCGTCGGCATTTGCATGGGCGATCTTGGCGTCATCAGTCGCGTGCTGGGCCTGCGCGCCGGCAGTCGGTTTACATTCGCCTCTGCGACTCCAGGAGAGGAAACCGCTCCTGGGCAAATTGCCGCGCGCACTCTCACAGAGGCATATCGCGCCGATCAGGTGGATGCAGGAACCAAAGTCTACGGCGTCGCTGGCAATCCAGTTATGCATTCTTTGTCCCCGGTGATGATGAACACTGCGTTCCATCGGGAAACGGTGAATGCGGTCTATCTGGCCCTGCAAACGGACAATCTGGTCGACCTGCTGCTGTTAATTCGTGAGGTTCCTGTGCAAGGAGTTAGCGTTACGATGCCGTTCAAGCAAGAGATAATGAAACACCTGGACAGAACAGACGCACTTTCCCAGAAGATTGGCGCTTGTAATACGGTGGTTCGCTCGCAGGACGGCAAACTGATCGGCTACAACACCGATGTTGCTGGGGTGATTCGTCCTCTGGAACAGCGGATGGATTTACGCAAGGCGAAGATTCTGCTGCTGGGCGCCGGAGGAGCGGCACGAGCAGCGGCTTTTGCACTAAAACAACGAGGTGCCGATGTCTTCATCCTGAACCGCACACCACAGACTGCGCAAAAGCTGGCGCGGGAGGCGGAGGCGAAGACGATTCGGCGCGATCAGGTTGCCAAGTCAAGTTTCGATGTCATTTTGAATGCAACGTCGGTCGGGATGGTAGGCAGCAAACAGCAGACCATTCTGGAAGAAAAAGAGCTGAACGCCAAGCTGGTTTTCGACATGGTGTACAGCCCGATGGACACTCCGCTATTGCGCATGGCCCGCAGCAAGGGGCTGGCAGTGATTACAGGCGCGGAGATGTTCGTTCAACAGGGGGCCGAGCAATTCCAGTTATGGACTGGCAAGCCGGCTCCTCGAGAAGACATGTGGCGCGTAGTGACCCACGCTCTGCGCGCCCGCACCGAAACGGGGAAACAGGATGTTTAAAGTGCCGATGAAGAGAGGAGACACCGGACCGCGGACCGAACTCGTCGATCCACGCCGACCGGTGGACAAAGATCCTATGGTACGTCGAGTTTTACGAATTTGCGGAGACATGCTTCCCTACCTTGCCTGGATGATTCCGTTGGTGGACCGCATGGTGGCCCCGAAGCGCGAGGCTGCCGGGGCTCCCGGTCTGATGACGCTGAGCGCCGACCTCCGAGACGATCTACGCAGCGAACTCAAACAGCACCTTTCTGCAATCAAGGATGCACAAACCGACTTGACCCCTGCGATTGAAGAGCAGCAGCGCCGACTTGAGAAGCTCGAAGAGCACGCCTCGGAACTGAACCACTCCTTGACCAACCTCTCTGAAGATCAACTGGATCTGGCCGATCAGGTGCGCGCCATGGCCGGATGGGTGCGCAACTCCGCTGTTGCCGCGCTGTTCTTGCTGACGTTGATGTTTGTCCTGAAATTGGTGCAGGCCATCCACGGGCACTAGGGCGCGTTAACACTAAGGCTGTGTTAAGAAATAACAATTTCACTTACGCGGCAGAATCTCATAGTTCCATTCGCCATGAAATTTATCGCGCCGGAGGTTGATCAGGTCCATCTCTTCGTCTGGGACCTTGGTCCCCGCAGGATAGGATCGGTCGTCAATCTCGGCATGCACCTTCAGTCCTTTTCGCGTTGCGGTTGCGGCAATCAGGCTCACGATCACTTGCAGACTGGCGAGCGGTTTGCCGCGCCAGTTTTTGCTGATAAAGGAAAACAGGCGGTGTTCAATCTTGTTCCATTTGCTGGTTCCCGGAGGAAAGTGACTCACGGCGATGGCGAGCCCGGTCTCGTCGGCCAGCCTCTGTAGTTCCAGTTTCCAGAGACGCAGACGGGACCCGTTGCGGCCTCCACCATCTGCCGTAATCATCAGGCGTTTGGCTTGCGGGTACTTCTCCGCTCCCATGGCGTGCCACCATCGTCGTATGGTTTCAACCGCAAACGATGCCGTGTCGTGATCGATGCACACGCTCACCCATCCGGTATTCTGCGCCAGGTCATCGATGCCGTAGGGCGAGGCGCGCCCGAGTTTCGGAACCAGGAAGTCGTGCACCCGCACCTTCTCCGGCTTGCCTCGCGGGCTCCAGTCCTGCCCGCTGTTCTTCAAGTCTCCCACCAGTTCCTTCTCCTTGGTGTCCACGGAAATCACGGGCTGCCGCAGGCCCATGTATTGCTGTACCCTGGCGTGAATATGCTCGAACTGCGCGTTGCGATCGGGATGGCTGTCGCCTTCTTTCGTCTTGCGGTTCGCTTGCAGACTGTACCCCATTTGGTGAAGCAGTTCCGCGACCACCGGATAGCTCACTGCATGTCCCATGCGCTCCAGTTCTTCGGCCAGTGTCCGCACGCTCTTGCTGGTCCAGCGCAAGCAGGACTCCGGATCGCCGCGCGTCGCCGGTTCGAGCAGCCTCTCCAAATCCGCGATCAGTGTTGGATCTTTCTCTCTGGCGCTCTTGCGTCCTCCGCCTGGACGCCGGATGCGTCCGGCCGGATGCGTGGGCGATTGCGCCAACTCCCGCAGTCCTTGCCGGATCACTTGGCGGGACACCCCGGTGGTTTTGGATACCGCCGAGATGCCGCCGCGCCCCCACGCTTTGCTTTCAGCCGCAGCCAGCAGGCGGCGCGATTTTTCGTCCAGCACCTGCTCCAGCGCGGCGAATCGCCGACCAACTCCAGTCAGGCCATCCATACCATCCAGGATAGTCGAAAACGTTGTAGAATGGCAATGTTATTTCTTAACAATTCCTTGCCCCGCAGTCAGCGCAGCGGATCCGTCACGCCATTTTGACTAAAAGCACGCCTGCGCAACGATTTTACTTGCGCGTTTAGCATGGATGCATGTATACATGCTTCCATGCCGATTTTTGAAGAATTGACATTTATTGAATCGTAGCTCACGGACTGCTGGATTCAGCGATGTCTCCCCCCATCTGAATCGTCCACGAAT
>JAJZCA010000116.1 GCA_021798735.1 Acidobacteriota bacterium
GTAAACGGGCTGGTCAGGACGGCATCACCCGGGCCGATTTCAGCGGCCGCCATCGCCAGCCACAGAGCGTCCGTGCCCGAGGCACAACCAATACCGTGCGCAACGTCGCACAAAGAGGCGGCGGCTGTCTCAAACTGCTGCACTTCCTGACCAAGAATGAAATGCTGACTGTCGCACACCTGCTGGATTGCAGCCAGGATTTCGGCGCGAATGGTCTGATATTGCCGGGAAAAGTCCAGCATGGGTACCCTGGATGAGGGCGATGCTGCGGAGGGAGCGGGTGTATGGCTGGACGGCACATTTCATGCTAGCACCGTCTGGATTTCTCGATGTTTGCCGAAGCGATCCAATCGCCTAGCTCATCCACATCGGCACACTCTCAGCCCAAGGGCGGTATTCGGATGGCGGATGAGAAGTGTCAGACCGATGCGATTGAACGAAAAGCGCAAGATATAGCGAATCCATGAAACGCCGGTGGCGATCCCTGCATCCAAATTTTAAGCCATATTTTGTGCGGTATACGACTGTCTTGTGGCGATATTGCTCAATTTCATAGACAATACTGGCACGGTGCAGTTGCGCCCGCCACTGGCAGGATGAACCGGGATGGCTGTAGAACTTGCAGATGGGTGGTTATCCGCCCGCTTTGAGCAACACGCTTTGAACCACTCATTGGCACGGCAAGGAGATGACAAATGGAAAGCAAGACAGCACAAAATATACAGGACACATTTTTAAACACGGTTCGCAAAGATAAATCGCAGATCACGGTTTATCTGGTGAGCGGCGTGAAATTGACCGGACGCATCCGGTCGTTTGATAAATATTCCGTTCTGCTGGAAAACAATAATCAGGAACAACTCATCTTCAAGCACGCGATTTCCACGGTTGTCAGTGGCAAGCCAGTTCTGATGGCGGAACATCGCCATGGGCTAGTCGGGACGCAAGCCAGCGGGACAGGAACCGCTGCCGTGGCAGGAGTGGGGCACGGATCCGCACCGTCCGGGTCGGGAGTGGCAAGCGCTCCCGTGCTGACGCCATCGAGCTTCACGGCTTCGTGATAGCAGTCGCCGTAGTGCGGGTTCGCAAGCCCGCGGATGGCGACTCTGGCAAGACGATCGCATGATCGAATCGACTGATTCGCAACGAGACATGGCGACCGCACCCAGCCGAGACCGGCGGGAGCGGACCCTGATTATCGTATGCGAGTTTACCGGGAAAAAATATCGACAGCGCCTTACTCCGTCTGCCCGGCAAGCGAAAGGCGCTGTACGTGCGATTCGAGAGCAGGAACATCTGGCGGATGGCGCATCCCCGGATTCGAATCGCAGTGCGCGGGAAACCGGCGGCGATGAGGGCTTCCCATCGCAGATTTCGGCGGAAGCGGCGGAGTGTCGTGAGCTGGCGATCAGTGCAGGAGCGAACGTTCTGGATGTCATTGTGCAGCGTCGCGATCACCCAGATCCAGCCACGCTCGTCGGCAAGGGCAAGCTGGAAGAGATCGCCGCACAGGCCAAGGCGAGCCGAACGGACCTGATTGTTTTCGAGCAGAATTTATCGCCTTCTCAACTGCGCGAACTGGAGCACGCGCTGCCTTGCCGCGTGATAGATCGCACGCAACTGATCCTAGACATTTTCGCCTCGCACGCGCGGACACGGGAAGGGCAGTTGCAGGTGGAACTGGCACAACTGGAGTACATGCTGCCGCGGCTGGCGGGCCGAGGACGTTCCATGTCGCAGTTGGGCGGCGGTATCGGTACACGGGGTCCGGGTGAAACGCAGATTGAAACCGACCGGCGAAAGATCGGACGGAAGATCCAAGTGATTCGCACGCGACTGGAGGCGGTTCGCGATATTCGCCGGCAACAACGGCAGCGACGCTCCTCTGTGCCGGTGCCTACGGTAGCGCTTGTGGGTTACACGAATGCTGGAAAAAGCACGCTGTTCAATGCCTTGACGCAGGCCGGGCAACTCGAATCGCCACGGCTGTTTGCGACGCTGGATCCTAAGCTGCGCCTGATCACACTGCCGTCACGGCGGCGCATCCTGCTGTCCGACACGGTGGGATTTATTCGCGCGCTGCCGCCGACCCTGGTTAAGGCGTTTCGCGCAACGCTGGAAGAGGTGCAGACCGCCGAGGTATTGATCCATGTGATGGACGCGTCCAGCGCGTCGCTCGATGTTCATCGCCAGGAGGTGGAGAAAATCTTGCGCGACCTGGAGGTCGACAAGAAACCTCGCATTGAGGTGATGAACAAGGTCGATTTGCTGCCGGAAGAAGAGCGAACCGGAAAAAATGGAGCCATTGCGGTTTCTGCCCGCGCCAAAACAGGCATGAACGCGCTGCTGGCCGCACTGGATACAGCGCTGGAATCCGATCCGCTGGAAGATCGGGAGATGATCGTTCCGCAGAGTGAAGGCGGAGTGTTGGCGGCGCTGGATGCGGGCGCAGTGATTCTGGGCAGAACGTTTCAAGGCGAAGACGCGCACCTGCGTGTGCGAGCTCCTGCATCGCTGTTGGGAAAATATAGAAAATATTGGCAGGGTCGAATGGACGTTTTGAGAGGGATGGAAGTATGGAGATGAGCAGACCGAGTGCCCGAATGTTGGGCTACTATTCTGGGCACTCGGCTTGCCGGACCTAGGACTAGGTCCAAGGCTGTTACCAACAGTGTAGGCCTCCTTCCAGCGAAGTCAACAGCCGGTTTGCCAAATTTAGTGGATTTCAGAGAAATTCTTCGTATTGAAATATTGAGGTGCAGCGTCCATGGGAGAAACCGGCGTTTTAGAGCTTGCGGGGACGATCTTCGAGGGAGCGAATCGAGGGAAGAATTTGCGTGCCAAATTGGAAATGGGTCCCATCGGCGCCATTCCCATGAAAGAATGATTCCAGCGCGTGAAATGCGCTAGGATTTTCCTCTTCGCCGGTTTGACACCCCGGTGAACGCTTTGTTACAACTGAGTGTTCCATCAATAAACAACCAACGATGAATCCATAAGATTCCCGCGTCGTTCCGCTGCTGGCGAATCTGATATCACGATGCACAATGAGTGACCTATTACAACAGCTTGGAGGACTTGTGCTCGGCGCCGTGCCGACCATGTTGCTGTTTTTGGTCACAGTGGCAGCCTACCGGTTCCTGGTTCACACTCCTTTGACGAAAGTGCTGCAGGAACGTTACTCAAAAACCCAAGGGGCGATTGAGAACGCGGCCGCCGCCGTTGCCGCCGCGGAACAGAAGACAACCGAATACGAAGAGCGTCTACGGGCTGCGCGAGCGGAAATTCTGCGCGATCTTCACGAACACCTGGAGACGGTTCGCTTGGAATCGGAAGTTGCTCTTGCCCAGGCGCGTGCATCTGCGCAGGAGAAAACTGTGGCCGCCATGGCCTCGATTGAAGACAGTATGCAGGTGGCGCGGATGGAACTGGACGGTCTGGTTGGCGAGCTTTCCGCGGAAATCTTGAAGCGAATTCTACCGGCCGGTGCCGCATCCTCGCAGGAGCAAGCCGGATGATTTCTTTTGCGGTTACGCTGCGCTCACGGGCCCGAATTTTTTTCCAACTGCACACTTTGATGGTGGCGATGTGCGGATTGTCGCTGCTGTTCCTCGCATTGCCATGTGGACACGCAGCTCAGGCCGAACCGGCCGCACAAAGCGATGTTGCTGCGCAACCCTCGGTGAGCCAGGCGCAGGCTAAGCATCAGGCCCAGCGTCAGGAAGAGATCAAACAGAAAAAAATTGACAATCCGGAAGCCGACGACGAGGTGAATATCTATCGGCATTCGGCGACAGTGCAGAAGCTGGCGCAGATGTTCGGCACGTCGGTGGAAGCGATGTCGCGTTGGCTTGAGTTTCTAAATTTTCTAGTTGTGCTGGGTTTTATTGTCTGGTTTCTGGGGAGGATATTGCCGAAAACTTTGCGCGACCGCACAGAGCGAATTCAACGCCAGTTGCAGCAGGCGCACACGGTGACCGAGGATGCAAACCGGCGGCTGGCCAGTGTAGAAGAGCGGTTGGCCCGTTTGGATACGGAAATCAGCGGCATTAAAACGCAGGCGCAGCAGGATGCTGTGGAAAAAGAGAAGCAGATGCGGGCCACGCTGGAGCAGGAAAAGCAGTCGATTCTCGATTCCTCCGCCCAGGAAATTGCCGCTGCCAGCAGTAAGGCGCAAAGCCAATTGAAGAGGATGACCGCGGAGATGGCGATCGAACGCGCCACACGTAAGATTGCGGTGACGGCTGAGGCGGATCGTTCCCTGGTGGAAACTTTTCTGGTAGACCTGGATAGAGAACGTCGCAGCGGCGGGGTGAACTGATGGACGCCTTTTCGCTGCAATACGCACATGCCCTGGCTGACGTTGTAGCCGCCGACAAGCTGGACACCAAGGAAATCGATCGGCAGCTTGAGGATTTTCAGGCGACATGGGCCGACAGCCGGCAACTGCGGGAGGTATTTCAGAATCCTTCTATCCAACTCGACATAAAACTCAAGGTGTTGGACGCGATGGTGCCGCGGATCGGCATGTTGAAGCAGGTGCGGAATTTTGTGGCGTTGCTGTTGCAAAATGGTCGCATTGAGGCAGTCGAATCAATCGCGGCTGACTATCGCCATGAAATCGACAGACGGTTGCGCATCAGCGAAGCGGAAATTACCAGCGTCCGCGAATTGAACGCAGAGGAAAAATCGAAGATTGAAGCCAAAGCATCGCTGCTGGCTGGACTTGAGATACGCCCGATTTACAAGCAGGATGCATCGCTGCTGGGGGGCGTTGTTTTGCGCATTGGCGATACCGTGTACGATGGCTCGGTTCGCGGCAGGCTGGAAGAGCTCCGCGAAAAGATGATGGCAGATTAATTTACCAACAATTTAGGACCTGAACTGGAAGCAGAATGGCGCAGATTAAAGCAGACGAAATTTCGCAGTTACTTCGGGAGCAAATTGAAAACTTCGAGTCGCGGGTACGCGTCGACGAAGTGGGCACGATCATCTCCTTGGGCGACGGGATCGCCCGTATTCACGGCCTGGACAAAGTCATGGCCGGTGAGATGCTGGAATTTCCCCACGGCGTCGGCGGCCTGGCGATGAACCTGGATGAAGACCAGGTGGGCGCGGTGTTGATGGGCGACTACACCGAGATCAGCGAAGGCAACCAGGTCAAGCGCACTGGCAAGATCATGAGCGTACCGGTGGGCGACGCGATGATTGGCCGCGTCGTGAATGCTCTTGGCCAACCGATCGATGACAAGGGCACGATCGCAACGGACCAGTTTTTGCCGGTTGAGCGGCTGGCTCCGGGCGTGATCGATCGCCAGCCGGTGCGGGAACCGATGCTGACGGGCATCAAGGCGATCGACGCGATGATTCCGATTGGCCGCGGCCAGCGTGAATTGATCATCGGCGATCGTCAGACCGGAAAGACGGCGGTGGTGCTGGACACCATCATCAACAATGCGAAAAACAATTTGATCTGCGTGTACTGCGCGATTGGACAGAAGCGTTCGTCGGTGGCGCAGGTGGTGCAGACGTTGACCGATCATGGCGCGATGGCCTATACCATCGTCGTGGTGGCTTCTGCTTCTGAGCCGGCGCCGATGCAATATATCGCGCCGTATGCGGCGACCGCGATCGGCGAATTCTTCCGCGACTCTGGCCGGCACGCGCTGGTGATCTACGACGATCTGTCCAAGCACGCGGTTTCGTATCGTGAGATTTCGCTGCTGCTGCGCCGTCCACCAGGACGCGAGGCGTATCCGGGCGATGTGTTCTATCTTCACTCGCGACTGCTGGAGCGTTCCTCTAAGTTGAGCGACAAGCTGGGTGGCGGATCGCTGACCGCGTTGCCGATTATTGAAACGCAGGCGGGCGATGTTTCGGCCTACATTCCGACCAACGTGATTTCGATTACGGACGGTCAGATCTTTCTGGAGACGGATCTATTCAACTCTGGAATTCGACCGGCGGTGAACGTCGGTCTGTCGGTCAGCCGCGTCGGTTTCTCGGCGGCCGCCAAAGCGACCAAGCAAGTGGGCGCGACACTGAAGCTGGACCTGGCGCAGTATCGGGAATTGGCGGCGTTTGCGCAGTTCGGCAGCGATCTGGACAAGGCGACCCTAAGCCAACTGAATCGAGGGCAGCGTCTGACAGAGCTTCTGAAACAGCCGCAGTTCCAGCCGTTGACGATGGAAAAGCAGGTCGCCATCCTCTTCGCCGGAACGAATGGCTTTCTGGACGACGTGAAGGTGGAGTACGTCGGCGCGTTCGAGAGCGGATTCTATCCGTATATGGACACTGTCCAGACGGCAGTTTTGAAGGACATCGCGACCAAGAAGGCGTTGGATGACGATCTGAAAAAACGGCTGAGCGCGGCCATCAAAGAGTATAAGCAGAATTTCTTCGCGGACACTCCGGAAGCGAATGTAGATGCCAAGAAAGCGACTCCGGCGGACAGTTCCAGGCAGGCGGAGAAGGCGTCTGCCGAAGCGGCAACAGGGAAGCAAGCGTAATCGATGGCAAATGTTCTCGATCTTCGGCGTCGCATTCGCAGCGTAAAAAACACGCGACAAATCACCAAAGCCATGAAGATGGTGGCGGCGGCCAAGCTGCGTCGCTCGCAGGAGCGCGCGTTTGCGGCGCGCCCGTACGCTCGGATGATTGCAAGTGTGCTGGCGTCGCTGGTGCGGCGTGTCGACATCTACGATTCAGATACCGGCGAGGCGAAGAACCCATTGCTGATGGCGCGTGAAGAAAAGCGCGTGACGGTAGTCGTGGTGACCGGCGACAAGGGATTTGCCGGACCATTCAATGCCAACGTTCTAAAAGCCACGCATAGATTTATCGCAGACCATACGGACTTCGACATCGATTTGGAAATTGTCGGGCGCAAAGGAATTGGCGTGCTGCGGCGCAGTTATGGACTGTCCTCCGC
Source organism: Acidobacteriota bacterium (assembly GCA_021798735.1). Classification (GTDB taxonomy): domain Bacteria; phylum Acidobacteriota; class Terriglobia; order Terriglobales; family Acidobacteriaceae; genus JAKAAZ01. Next base: position 6,932 of record JAJZCA010000116.1, read on the forward strand.
TGCAGAAGACGAGCAGCAATCGCAAAGCAGGCAGCCGCGAACACGCAAGGCGAGAGTGGAGATCGTCGGAGAACATGGCGGATTGCTCGACAAGCTAAGTTTTGAGAAGGCAGCGGAGCTTTCCCGAACATTGATCGAACGGTATGCGTCGGAAGAAACGGACGCGGTCTATCTGGTCTTCAACGAGTTTCAATCTGTCATTTCGCAGCGCATCGTAGTGGAACGTATTTTGCCGATTAAAGAAATTGGCAAGCCTGACATTGCCGTTGCCACTGAGATGGAGCGGGAAGAGCGCGAGGAGATGGCGAGGGCGGCACAGAGTGCAGGCGTCAGCATCCAGGCGGAAGACACCCGCCAGGCCGACGAAGAGGCCGCAAAGTTTGGCACCGCACAAGTGGATTACATCTATGAGCAATCGCCGAGCGATCTGATGGGGGCGCTGCTTCCGCGCTATATTGCGACGCAGTTGTATCACGCGATGCTGGAGTCTGTGGCAGCCGAACATGCAGCCCGCATGACAGCCATGGATGCGGCCACCAACAATGCTTCCGAGATGATCGATGCCTACACGCTAACGATGAATCGGCTGCGCCAGGCCGCAATTACCAAGGAGATCATCGAAATCGTCAGTGGCGCGGCGGCAATTTAAGACAGGTTTTGATAGATACGCGATCTAAAGATTTCTTAGAGGAAAGCAATCGAGAATCATGGCAGACAATATTGGACACATCGTCAAAGTTGCGGGACCCGCGGTCGACGTGCAGTTTGAAGAAGCAACCATGCCGCCGATTTATCAGGCATTGCGGGTAACCAGCGAAGGTTTTGATATACCCACGCCGCTCGACGTTATCGTGGAAGTGCAGCAGCATCTTGGCGAAGGCCGGGTGCGTTGCATCGCGATGGAGGCGACTGAAGGAATGGTGCGCGGGATGAAGGCGCTCGATCTTGGAGGCCCCATTACTGTTCCTGTAGGCCGCGCGACGTTGGGCCGCGTGCTGAACGTGATTGGACAGCCGGTGGACGAGCTTGGCCCGGTGGACGCCAAAGAGCGTCGCCCCATTCACAGGTCGGCGCCGGCGTTCGACGAACAGTCGACGCGTGAAGAGATGTTTGAGACCGGCATCAAGGTCATCGACCTGATCCAGCCTTTTTTAAAGGGCGGAAAGACCGGATTGTTCGGCGGTGCGGGCGTCGGCAAGACCGTCGTCATTCAGGAACTGATCAACAACGTCGCATCGCAGCATGGCGGATTTTCTGTATTCGCAGGCGTGGGCGAGCGCACTCGTGAAGGCAACGACTTATGGCTGGAATTTCAGGAGTCGGGTGTTATCGACCTGAAACAGCGGGACAAATCGAAAGCCGCGTTGATCTATGGGCAGATGACGGAGCCGCCCGGAGCGCGCTTGCGCGTGGCGCTGACGGCGCTGACTGTGGCCGAGTATTTCCGCGATGAAGAAGGCTCGGACACACTGCTGTTCATCGACAATATTTTCCGCTTTACGCAGGCTGGTTCGGAAGTGTCGACGCTGTTGGGGCGTATGCCTTCCGCAGTCGGCTATCAGCCGAACCTGGCGACAGAAATGGGCGAGCTGCAAGAACGCATCACGTCCACGAAGAATGGTTCCATTACCTCAGTTCAATGGGTGTATGTGCCTGCCGACGATTTGACAGATCCGGCTCCGGCAACGACGTTTGCCCATCTGGACGCAACCACGGTGTTATCGCGTCCGCTGTCTGAACTTGGCATTTATCCCGCTGTCGATCCGCTGGCTTCTACATCGCGCATTCTGACGCCGCGCATTGTCGGCCAGGAGCATTACGATGTTGCCCAGGGCGTGAAGCGAATTTTGCAACGATATAAAGATTTGCAGGACATCATTGCGATCCTCGGTATCGATGAGTTGTCGGAAGAAGACAAACTGACGGTGATGCGCGCGCGGAAAGTGCAGAAGTTTCTTTCGCAGCCGTTCCATGTGGCAGAGCAGTTTACCGGGTTGCAGGGCCGATATGTCAAAGTGGCCGATACGGTGCGCAGTTTCAAGGAAGTCATCGACGGCAAGCATGATGACGTGCCGGAGCAGGCCTTCTACATGAAGGGCGATATCGACGAAGTTCTGGAAGCCGCAGGCAAGATGCAGCAACCTGCATAAAGGCGTTTGGGATCGATGGCAGAAAACAATTCACTTCGTGTCCGGTTGGTAACGCCGGAGAAGATTTTTATCGACGGAACAGCGGACTCTGTGTCGCTGCCGTCCTCCTCCGGGTATCTTGAGGTGTTGTACGCGCATGCGCCGCTGCTGGCGGAACTTGGCCCGGGCGAAGTGACGCTGCATGGCGGCGATGTGGGAGATCGACAGTTGTTTGTCGCGCAGGGTTTTGTTGAAGTACTGCCGGACAGGGTAACAATTCTTGCGGAAAGCGCGATTCCGCCAAGGGATATCGATGTCGCAGAGGCACGCCAGGAGTTGGATCGTGGCCAGAAGATGTGGAATGAAGCCGGCGATGTAGCCAGGCACTACGACGAAGCCAATCGCGTCATTCGCGAGGCGGAAGAACGGATTGCGGCTGCAGGGCGCGCCGGAAAGACTGCCTGAGACTCGCCACAAATTTCCTGAGAACTGCGCGAAGCCGTCACGCGGCTTTTCCAATGTGTACGGAATACCTTTCCGAACGTCTAATCCATTGAAACAAATATCGCGTTCCGGCCTAGGCTTCGCCGGTCACTGAAAGTGATGCTAGCCACTTTTATCACGAAGCCGCGAGAGCAGATCGATGTGGCTAATAAAAATTGATTTGGGAGATATCGAATGAAGTTGGCGCCAGCGAAGTTCGTTCTTGCGATAGCAGCGACCTGTTTAGGATGGCCTTTGTTGGCGCAGGAGAATCCTTCTTCGGCCACGTCGACTCCGGCTCAGACGATCACGATTCATGCTAAGAAGTACGAGTTTATTCCCGCCGAGATTACCCTCAAAAAAGATCAGACGGTGAAGCTGGAACTAACATCGGACGATGTCGCGCACAGCCTGGAGATTCCCGCGCTTGGAGTCAACAGCGTCATGAAGAAAGGCAAACTGACGGATGTCGATGTCACTCCGACGAAGGCCGGAGACTTCAAAGGGAAATGCGGAAAGTTCTGCGGATTCGGTCACGAAAAAATGCACTTCCTGGTGCATGTGGTGAACTAACCTGCATATCTCACACGCCGACCGTTAAAGGGGAGAGTGCGAGAGCAAAAATATAGCTGGAAAGGCCGTCATTTCTGTGGCATAACTGCGTTGTCGAAGCGTAGTTTTGGCCGGGTGGAGGCGGCCTTTCACATGACAGAGTGTACTCAAGAAGTCTTCTCGTTTGCATCTCATTTTTCGCGCCGCGTAGAGGCCAGTTTCACCGCCGGGCCAGGTATCGAGCGATGGCGGAGCGCTGTTGTTGCGTCAGACCGATGGCAAGATCGGTCTGCTGAAGCGGGTGGGGTCTTGTTTC
>JAJZCA010000117.1 GCA_021798735.1 Acidobacteriota bacterium
GCCGAGGGTGAGCACAGTCGCGTAGACATTGAGGCCTGCGGCAAAGCTGGCCGCGATGATGATGGCCGCAATCGTACTGGGCGTAAAGGCGCTCACTTGCTGCGAATTCTATCCATTCCGGGGCGGCGCGTCACGGAAAACCGGATGCGCGTGCGCGGCCCAGGATTTTCTGTCACGTACAATGAATCGAACAGCCTACTTCTGTGGAGGCCCTTTTCGGGGCGATGTCGTTCACTTCCATTACTTCAGTCTGGAACCTTGGATGGGTCGCGAGGCCGGCGCTGGCCAGTCGTGGATCGCTCTGCACTATGCTGTTCGCGCCGCATCACGGGTTGATGCATTACCTGCATGAACAGCAGGTGGCGAACCAGACTTTTGGCCATCTGTACAGTTGGAACTGGTTCGACGCGTCGCTGCTGATTCCCTATTTTGTGCTGATGGTGATACTGGCGTTCTACGGAATCCATCGCTATCAACTGGTGTGGCTGTACTACCGGTACAAAAAGAATGCGACCCATGAAGCACCGGAGCATTTCACTGAGCTACCGTTTGTCACAGTCCAGTTGCCGATTTTCAACGAGCAATTTGTCATTGACCGGCTGGTGGATGCGGTTTGCCGGCTGGACTATCCGCGCGACCGGCTGGAAATCCAGGTGCTGGACGACTCAACCGACGAGACGCAAGAGGTGGCGGCCGCGGTTGTGGAGCGCTATCGCAGCGGATTGCATGGCGAGGCACAGCCGATCGTGTACATTCATCGCACCAACCGCCATGGGTACAAGGCGGGCGCGCTGGACAACGGATTGAAGACCGCCAAGGGCGGCCTGATTGCGATGTTCGACGCGGACTTTGTGCCGTCGCCGGACTGGCTGATGAAGGTGGTGCATCATTTTTCCGATGCGAAGATTGGCATGGTGCAGACGCGCTGGACGCACCTGAATCGCGACTACAGTTTTTTGACCCAGGTGGAAGCGATCCTGTTGGACGGGCATTTTGTGCTGGAGCACGGCGGGCGTTCGCGCTGCGGCGTGTTTTTCAATTTCAACGGTACGGCGGGGATGTGGCGGCGCGCGGCGATTGACGAGGCTGGCGGCTGGCAGCACGACACGCTGACCGAAGACACCGACCTGAGCTATCGGGCGCAGTTGAAGGGTTGGAAGTTCAAATACCTGCAGGATGTGGAGTGCCCGGCGGAGCTGCCGATTGAGATGACGGCGTTCAAGACGCAGCAGGCGCGCTGGTCGAAGGGGCTGATTCAGACTTCAAAAAAGATTCTGCCGCAGGTATTTCGCTCCGATGTTTCCTTTCACATCAAGCTGGAGACGTTTTACCATCTGACGGCCAACATCAGCTACCCGCTGATGGTGCTGCTGTCGATTCTGCTGATGCCGGCGATGATCATTCGCTTCTACCAGGGATGGTTCCAGATGCTGTACATCGATTTGCCGCTGTTCATGGCGTCGACATTTTCCGTGTCGTCGTTTTATTTGATCTCACAAAAAGAACTGTATCCGGGGAAATGGTATCGCTCGCTGCTGTACCTGCCATTTGTGCTGGCGCTGGGCGGGATCGGGCTGACGCTGACCAATGCGCGGGCGGTGATGGAGGCGTTGTTCGGGATCAAGAGCCCGTTCAAGCGGACGCCGAAGTACCGGGTGGAGAAGCGCGGCGAGAAGTCGCAGGCGGCGAAATATCGCAAGCGGCTGGGCCTGCTGCCGGTGGTGGAATTGATGATCAGCGCGTATTTCGCCCTGACCATCTGGTATGCGATTTCAAACGCGAATTACATCACCATTCCCTTTCTGTTTCTGTTCATGTTCGGCTACGGATATACGGCGGTGTTAAGCGTGACGCAGGGGATGTTCGACAGGTTCCGCGGAGTGGCGAATGCGGACGAGTCCTCGCCAAAGCCGTTTCCAGTGGGTGTGTAGAGTCAAAAAAACGCGCTCCGAAGAGCGCGCTTTTTCGGGTGCAACGTTCGAAGGTTACCAGCGGACGCCGATCATTACCGGGACAAGCGCTGCGTTGTATCCGGGCGGGAGATTGCTCTTGGGCGTGTAAAACCTCTCATATCGACCTTCTACAAAAAGCTTAAAGCGACTATAGGGCGAGAAGCGGAATTCCACGCCGGTTCCGACGTCGAACATCCCCTGATTGCTGGACTCATGGGCGACATTGACGCTGCCAGAGCAGCCGCCGTAGCCATAGCCGTAGCCATAGCCGTAGCCATAGCCGCCATAGCCGCAGGGCACGACGACCGGCGCTGTAAACGTAGTGAGTTGGCGTGAAAACCCGCCACCGCCGATGACGTATCCATCCACTCTGCCGCCACGAATATAATCGAATTTTGGATTGAGCATGGCTGTCCAGATATGCTCATTGCCTCCGGGAACCTGGGCCTGGGCGATGGCCAGGTCGGTGGGAACCCCCATGCGATTGAAATTCCATTCCGCGAGCAGGCTGAGACGATCATTGAACCTAAACCCGCCGCCGAGCAGAACATTGAATCCCGTGTTCGCAAATTTCTGTGTCCCGGACACGGGTGGGGTCACACCGCCTCCGCCTTCAAAGACAAAGTGCTTGCCCCAACCTTCGCCGGTATAACGCGGGGGAGTCAATGGCTGCGGGGGGGTCACTTCCCGCTGGTTCTGGTTATAGGTATAGGGGCCGTTGTACTGGGGGTTGGGCTGGGAATTGTATTGAGGAGTGTAGCTCACCGTTGAACTGGAATAGGTCTGCGCCTGTGCTGCAGCCGCGAGTAACAAACCGCAGGCAAGCGCGATATATTTCGACCTTGTTGCAGTTTTCCGCAGAACCTGATGTATCGTGTCCATCGTAGTTGTCCTTTCGTGATTCGTCGCGCTTGCGCGGCTCCGATCGTACCTTATTTTCCCGTGCGCTTATGTATGATCCGATGCCTGCACAACGCGAGCGAGATGCTCGCAGCGCACATGTCGATTTTGAGGCCGCCGTACCTAGCCGACCGGTTACTTAGACGGGCGCTGCGGTAAAAAGTTGCGTTGAAACCAAAACCGCCCCACTAAGGCAGTTTGTGCGGCGGGTCACAGCGATGTGCAGGGGAAAGACTTAGTTCACCACGCCGGAAACCCTGGGCCAGTATCTGCTGATGGATTTTCTCTCCCGCAGTGTCAAGGTGAAGACTATTCATTGAATTTACCTACCGGGGACCGTCTTATCAAGAAGGCCGTAGCATGAATCGTACGCGGCCCACCTGTTTCTTGCTCACCTTCACATGACGCTTCCCATGTGGTAGAGGGAAAAACTCCGGTTTATCATGCTGAGTTCCCGTTTTTGATGCGCTTATCGACCGCTTGGTTTTCTTCCATTCGAATTTTACGTTGATTGCATGCATATGAATTCTCAAAATCAGTAGAAAACCATTCCCGCGATGCACTAATCTCCATACTTGAGAGGGAGAAGGAGTCGAATATGTTGCGCCCGCGGCAAGGAATAGGCAGAAGCCCATACGCATGGGTCATCTTGATGGTTCCCACTGTCCTGGCGGGAACCATTTTTGCTGCCAGCACACACACATCACAGCCGGCAACCGCTGGCGTCGGCCAGCAGATGGGGACCATTTGCAAATTCACAACCGGACCGAGATCCGGCGACACTCAGGACTACGAGCCGATGCAAGCCCCGCTGAACTCGCCCTGCTCCGACGGAGAAGGCAGCAGCGGAAACATTATTGCCGCGTCCCCGGCAGCGATTGCCGCTCCTGCGGTAGCGAGGGCGGCGGACACCCCCGGCACATCCCTACAGTCGGGATCGGTCTGCAAGTTCACGTCCGGACCAAAGGCCGGGAGCATGCACGATTATGCGCCCATGCACGCGCCGCTAGGCACGGCCTGCGACGACGGGGCGGGAAGCAACGGCGTGATTGTCGCCGCGCAACCAATGGGAACAGTCTGTAAGTTTATGTCCGGACCGAAGTCCGGGAGCCAGCGCGATTACGCTCCCATGCATGCGCCGTTGGGCACGGCCTGCGACGACGGGGCGGGAAGCAGCGGTGTGATTGTCGCCGCGCAACCAATGGGAACAGTTTGTAAGTTTATGTCCGGACCCAAGGCGGGAGGCACCCAGGATTATGCTCCAGTGCATTCACCGCTGAATACGCCCTGCGACGACGGGGCAGGGAGCAGCGGCATCATCGTTGCCGCTCCACAGATGGGGTCGGTCTGCAGGTTCACGGCGGGGCCGAAAACGGGAAGCTCCCATGATTACGCTCCCATGCATGCGCTGCTGAATACACCGTGCAATGACGGGGCGGGAAGCAGCGGCATCATCGTCGCCGCGACAATTCCAGACACTCCGTCCTGCGTTCCTCCCTCCGCATGTAAAGGGACGCCGAATTCGGCTGCGCCAAGCGCGACGGAAGGGGCGAGCACGACCGCAACGGTCGCCAGCGTGCACGCATCCGGTAGCGCCCCGCGGCCCGGGCTGGGTTCCGTCTGCAAGTTGACTTCCGGTCCGAAGGCAGGGACCACCTACGACTTCGCTCCCATGCAGGCGGCCATCGGAGCACCGTGCAATTACGGTGCAGACAACACGGGCACAATTATTGCGGGGACAGCGCCGCCTCCGCCGTCACCGAAGCCGGCTGCGTCTACGCCCGTGATGGGGTCAGTTTGCAGTTTCACTTCCGGGCCGCTGGCCCTGACCACCGCCGACTTCTCTCCCAAGCGCGCGTCTCTCGGTACCCCGTGTACCGATGGGCATGGGAGTCACGGAGTGATCGTCGAGCATTGATCGCAACAGAATGCTCGAGTGCGTGGTCGCGATGAAAACCAGCGGAAATCCATGAAGTGCAACTGTAGTACTGGAACATTTGCGACCGCCTTACCACTGGATTCCGGGGTACAGGCTCGGGATTAGTATCAGTGGTACTGGTTGTAGCCCGGAGTATGCGCCTGCCATACCGTCTGGGCGGATGTGGGAGATGTCTGGGTCAGCTCCATGACGGTCGCATTCCCTCCCGCGACGCCGTTGACTAAAAAAGTAATCGCGCCACCACCGGCCGCTGTCGCAGTAAAGTGAACCGTCTGCCCAGGAGCCGCCGCGGCGTTTTGCGGGCTGATGGTGACGACGCCGGTCTGTGTGGGCGTAGGCACCGGTTGTGTGGGAGCGGGCTGGTTGGGGGGCGTCGGCTTGGATGTCGAGGTTAGACTACTGGGCACGAGATCCGCACAACCAGCCAATACAACAAGCACGAGAAGCACGAATACTGGCCTTGCAGCCGACCGTTACACTTAACGCATCATTGACATGCTGGCCTCGAAAAACAATGCTTCACGTCTTGGACGCACCCACCGCGATTCGGTTATATCCCGATCGGGACGGAACCCGAAATTGATGTTGCGTTGCGTCGAGTTGCAGTTGCCGCGGCATCGAAGGCGTCTGCATATCCTCGAAAAACGAGAAATCCGCTTCTTCGTTTCACGGGGCGACCACAGACGCCGTTCGGAGGTTCAGGGGCAATCGAATTCACTCCGCTACTGAATATCGAACTGCTCCGGATGCAGGCTGGCATCGCTTTTGACGATGACGGTCTTACCGGACATTTCTTCCATCTCGCTCAACCAGCGTCCATTTTGTAGCTTGAGCTGCTTGACGACTTCCGGATTGACTCGCAGTAGAACATCGCCACGATCAATCTGGCGATACATTTTGCGCAACTCGACATAAATCTCATTGCATACCGTCAAAGGACCCTTGACCATGCCAGTTCCCGAGCATACCGAGCACGGCACGGATAGGGTGCGCTCCAGAGACTGCTTGACGCGTTTGCGTGTGATGGCAACCAGGCCGAAGTCGTTGAACTGCAATACTTTGGAGGGAGCGCGATCGGACTTCAACGCTTCTTCCAGCGCCACCATCACCCGATTGCGGTTTTTGCGTTCATCCATGTCGATGAAGTCGATGACGATGATGCCGCCCAGATCGCGCAGGCGAATCTGGCGAACAATTTCCGGAATGGCATCGAGGTTGGTCCTGAGGATGGTATCTTCCAGGCGCGCCGTTTTGCCCACGTATTTGCCAGTATTGATGTCGATGGCGACCAAGGCTTCGGTCTGGTTGATGACGATGGAGCCGCCGGATTTGAGCCACACCTTGGAGTGGAGCGCGTTGTTGATTTCTTCCTGAATGCCGAACTGCTCGAACAGCGGCGTTTCCTTGGTATAAAGCTTGACGCGGCGAACCAGGGAGGGCTCGAAGCGACCGAGGAAGCGCAGGACACGTTCGTAGTCGGCTTCGGTGTCGACCCAGATGGACGAGAAATTATCGGTGACCTGATCGCGCAGCACGCGTTCCACTAGGCTGAGATCGTGATAGATCAGAGCCGGGGGCTTGGCATTTTCTGTGCGCTGGCGAATCTCTGCCCACAAAGTGAGCAGGAAACGAATGTCGGCGCGAAGATCTTCTTCACTGGCGGTAGCAGCGGCAGTGCGAACAATAAAGCCACCTGAGGCCGTTCCCTTTTCGCTGAGCAAAATGTGCTTCAGACGCTGACGTTCCTCGTCGGAGGAAATTTTGCGGGAAACGCCGACGTGGTTGACCGTGGGCATAAAGACCAGGAAGCGACCGGGCAACGCGATATGGCTGGTGATGCGCGCGCCTTTGCGGGCGATGGGCTCCTTGGCGATCTGGACCAGAATTTCCTGGTTGGGTTTTAGCAGGTCGGTGATGGCAGGCAGGTTGGTGGTCTGTGCGGTGGAGCGGCGCATGCGGCTATCGCCACGACCACCAGCATGACGCTGCTGGCCGCGATTTCCTCGCCGACCACTGCGGCCTCCGCCGGGACGAATGCGCACCGCATCTGCATTCGCAGGTTCATTTTCTTCCGCTTCGTCTTCCGCGGCATCCGAAACATCTTCCAATTCGATTTCGCCCAACTCTTCGGGAAAGTCTTCTTCCTCGCTGAAGTCTTCGTCAATTTCAGAACCCTCGGCCGCCGCTTCTCCGTTTTCATCGGCAAAACGTGTGCGCTGCTCGATGTGCCGGTCGCGCACCAATTCACTGAGCAGGCCGCTATCCATCTGCACATCCAGCGTCTCTTCGATTAGATCGTCATACTCGGCTTCGTCCTGCAGACTCTGGGCCGAGTAGGCTTCCGGCTCATCTTCGTCGATGATTTCTTCTTCGAGATCGCCGAGACCGGGATCGAAGATACGCTGATCCTGTTCGGATTCTTGTTGCTCTTGCACGTCGGTCGCGGTGTCTTCGGCGCTGCGTGCATGGACGGACTCGGTCACCTCGTCGCTGGAGGTACTGTCTTCCTCGGATGGCTGGGAATGCGTGGGCTGAACGATCGATGCTGTCTCGCCGAAGAAGGGCTCCGGTTGTGCAGCGGCTTCCGGGGTGGGCCCTTCAATGGCGTCGTGACTGAAAGATTGTGTCGCCGGCTCGGCTTCCGGCGCGGGCGGCTCGGCGACGCTGCTTTGGCGATAGGCGCTGGGAGTGGAGGGATCGAAGCGATAGGAGGCAGACGCTTCAGAGGGCTCAAAGTTTTCGGAAACCGCAGGTCCCTCCACTTCGTCCGCCACGGCGGAATCCGGTCGGGATGACATATCTGTGGAAGCAGGTGCGGACGCCTCGTGCTCAAAGACGGGCAAGGGAGTGTCGTCGATATGGACGTGGGTTTCGACGACAGGCGCAGGCGCGGGAGTTTCCTCAACAATCGGACTGACTTCAGCCGCAGGTGAGGAGAAGCTTTCCGCGTGCGAGGTTTCGCGCGAACGCTTGTGTCTGGAGAGCGATTCGCCGGGAAGCGCTCCGCTGCCATCCCATGCCAACGGTCCTACGACCATGGTGGAAGGCTGGAAGGTCGGTTGCTGCGCCGGTGCGGGTGTTTCCTTGTGTTGCGGGGTTACAGATGGCACGGGAGAATCCCCGCGACGATACTTGGAGAGCGATTCGCCGGGAAGCACGACAGGCACCTGTTCGGACCGGAATGGCGCGGGTTGGGAACGTTCGTGCGAGGGCGCGGGCGAAACTGAATGTGCCGCGAAATCCTGAGGCTCCCTTTGAAATTCGACTTCAGAGGGAGTTGCCTCGGATTCATACTGAATGTCTTCGGGCTTTTCGTTCGGATGTGAACCGCTGGATACGTCCTGGGGATTGGTGGAAGACCTCTCTTGCCCACCTGATCCTTCACGCCCAGAAGCCCCGCCGCGACCGCGGCGACGACCGCGGCGACCGCGCCAACGCCTTCCGCCCGAGCCTTCTTCCTCGCCAGAGGAACTGGCCGACGCGCTGGAAGCTTCGCGCCCAGGCTGATTCCCTGCCGGTTTTCTTTCGCTAAAAGAGCGGGATGCAGAGTCTTCTCCGGTGGTTTGGGGTTCGCTGTTGGAATGACCGTTGGACGCGCGTCCCTGGCTTCGAGAACCGGGCGCGAGGGAGACATATTCTTCGCCGTCTTCCTGTTCTTCGGCGAAATCGGTGACGTAGAGGAACGCATCGCGCTCCAAACCAATATCGACAAATGCCGACTGCATGCCGGGAAGAACGCGGGTGACTTTGCCTTTGTAGATGGAGCCGGCGAGGGTGTATTCGTTCTCGCGTTCGTAGTAGATTTCCGCGAGCTGGTCGTCTTCAACAACCGCCAGCCGGGTTTCGTGCGGAGTGCTGGAGATATAAATTTCTTTTGTCATGCTGCCTCATTCCAGTCCGATGCCACAGAAGACGGCGGACTCGGGGTGTGGTGAGGCAGATTTCTGCGCGCTAGGGAGTGCCGAGCGCGGCGACCGTGACTAGAGCGGTTGAATCGAGGGATTGTTCTAGGGACGCTGCGGACGTGAAACTTGCTTTCGGCCTGAGTGAAACTCTCCCGCCGGAGCGGGATGGCGGTAGAAGCGAAGAATCCTGGCTGCGACGTGAAAGAACGGCACGCAAGGACTTTGTGGCCACTGCTTCCCTGTTGTAGGGTGGGGCCGTTTCCAGTCCAATTGCGGTAACTGCGTGCATTCGATCGAACCTGCCTGGCCTCGGTTGGAATCTGCCTGACCGAGAAAAACTTCTGATCGCATCCATGCCACCGGACATTCCGATGCAGCGAGCGGATGCGTATTTCTAAATCCTCTAGCGCGGCCTGCGGATGCGCCAGAGGTAGTGCTAGAGCCTTTCCCCGTTACCGGAATGTTTTCAATCCCAGGTTAGCTATGCGAACCTGGGGCACCCGGTGACAGAGGTGGTGCTAATTTACAAAGCGACTCATGCGGATGTTCATGACGATGCCAAGGGCCAGGAACGTGAATAAAACCGATGAGCCACCATAACTCATTAAGGGCAACGGAATTCCGGTAACCGGCATAAAACCGATGACCATGCCCACATTGACCGCGATCTGAAAAATCAGAACGGCCACGACCCCCATGACGATTAACGTGCCGGGAAGATCAGCGGCGGTTTGCGCGTTTTGAACCAAACGCATCAACAACAAGAAGTATAACAGCAGGACGAAGATGGCTCCGGCCAATCCGTGTTCCTCGCAGAACGCGGCAAAGATGAAATCGGTATAGGGGATGGGGAGAAAATCTCCCTGGGTCTGCGTTCCCTTCTCGGCACCTTGTCCCCAGATGCCGCCGGAGCCGACGGCGATCAAGGATTGACGAATCTGGTAGCCGCTGCCACGGGGATCGTTATCGGGCGAGAGAAAACTGGTCAGCCGCTGCTTTTGATATGGCTTCAACACTTTGTACCAAGCGGGAACAAGCGCGAGCGAAGCGGCGATACAGAGGATTGCCGCATGTTTGAAGCGTATTCCGCCAAGAAACAACCCGACCAGCAGCACAGGGGCATAGGTGAGGGCGGTTCCCAGGTCGGGCTGCTTGAGCACCAGCAACATGGGCACGCCGACGATGGCCATGGCTTTGAAGATGTCTTTCCAAGTGAGGTCGCGGCCGCTCAGGTTGGTAAAAAATCTCGCCAGAACAACGATCAGGATCAGTTTGACCCATTCCGAAGGTTGAAAGTGAATGCCGCCGGGCAGGTGAATCCAGCGTCGCGCACCCAAAACCTTGGTCCCTACAGCCAACACTGCTACCAACGACACCAGGCAGAATCCATAGGCCCAGATCGCGATGTCGAGCAGGATGTGGTAATCGATGAGCGAAAGAATAAACATGCTGACGAAGCCGCCGGCCAGCCAGAGCATCTGCTTTTCATCGAAGTGGACAAACTTGGTGTGCAGCGTGGCGCTATAGATTTCCAGCACGCTGATCACCGACAGCGACACCACAAAGGC
>JAJZCA010000118.1 GCA_021798735.1 Acidobacteriota bacterium
CCGCTTACTGGAGCTATTTTGAAATGCGATTGCCCTGCTACCCACCCACCCACCACTTCCGATATTCTCAAGAGTAGCTCGCACCAGCACAAATACATTCGACGAGCACAGTATGCAACCTTGGTTGTCGCACCACGCTCCTGTCCTTGCCACTACCGCAGCCTCTGTCGCTGCCGTAGGCGGCGGCGTCCTCTGGTGGGTCCTCACGCATCGCAAGTCCGCCGAGGAACGCGAGCGCCTGCGCCGCGAACACCTGGTTCTCCACGGCCGCATCATTGACGGTTCCGTTCTCGACTGGTCAGAGCAACCCAACTCCAGCGATTTGGGTACGCTGATGTATCGCTACTACATCTCCGGCGTCAGTTATGAGTGTGCCCAGGACCTCACCTTCCTCAAGGGCACCGCCCTGGTCGTCGACACTACCTGTCTCGGCCGCCCTGCATCGGTGCGCTACGATCCTAAAAATCCCGCCAACAGCATCATCATTGCGGAAGGCTGGAGCGGGTTGCAACGCCCAATTCGCGTCCTGGTTCCAACTGCGGCGGACGCTACCGGCACATTTTCCCCCTTGCCGCCAGCGGTAAAATAACCGTATGCACGTGCATGCGCCAGCCAACGATCAAACCAAGCGCATCCTTAGAATTTCGCTGGTGCTTACCTTTGCCTATATTTTGCTCACCCTGTTCGTCGGACTTCGCGCTCACAGTCTGGCGCTGATCTCTGAAGCCGGCCACAATACATCGGACTTTCTCGCTCTCCTGCTGTCGTTTGTTGCCGTCTATTTTCACAACCGCCCGGCCACCGACAAAAAAACCTTCGGCTATCGCCGTGCCGGTGTCCTGGCGGCCTTCGTGAACGCCATTGCGCTGATCGGGATTGCGGCCTGGCTGGCCATCGAAGCCGTCGCGCGTTTCCTGCATCCGCAAATCGTCGAACCCCGCCTGATGATGGCGACCGCTGCTATCGGCGTGGTCATGAACGGTATTCTTGCATGGATGCTCTCGCGCGTCAGTAACGACGTCAACATTCGCGGCGCCTTCATCCACATGCTCGGCGATACGCTTTCCACCGCCGCCGTCATCGCCGGGGGCCTGGCCATCGCCCTCACCGGTATTCAGTGGGTCGACCCGCTCTTATCTTTAATGATCGCCGTGCTCATCTTCTGGTCGTCGCTGTCCATCATGCGTGAAACCCTCAACATCCTGCTGGAAGGCACACCGGACAATCTTTCCCTGACCGACATCCGCGATGCCATGCAATTGGTGCCAGGCGTATGCGGCGTCCACGATCTGCATGTCTGGTGTCTCAGTTCGCACCTGAATGCGCTCGCCTGCCACGTGACGATCCTGGATATTCCCCCGTCGGAAAGCCGTCGCATTCTCGCCGACATCAATCACCGGCTGGGCGAGAGTTTCAATATCCACCACACCACCATCCAATTTGAAATGCGCGATGACGCCGGTTGCGCCGTCGAGGATGGCTGTCTTCCCACAGATGAATCCTTCGTCGCCTCCCATTCCCATTCGCATTAACCTCAATCCCATGGATCCGCTTCGGTATGAGTGAAAGCCACCGCCTTTAGGCGGTGGCTTTCACTGTGCCCGATGCCAGAATGGATTCTGTCCGCGGGATCGGGCCCTGGGCTTGGGATCGTTTTCGTTGATCCCTGAGGTCCTGCGCATGACCGCCAGCGCGGCGGCATTGGTGAGCTTTGCAGAGAGAGCAGTGGATTGCTGCGCGAACTGGCCGGGGTGGAGATCGCTGTCGAGGAACACAAGCGCGTAGAGAAGATGGGCGAAGTAACTCCCGCCATGTATCTGGGGATGGATGGTACCGGAGTGCCGATGCGTCCCCAGCAAGTCGCGGGTCGCGTTGGCCAGCAGGCCGATGGCTCGGCCAAGACCCGCGAGGCCAAACTGGTCACGGTCTGGACCGCAGAACCGCGCGATCCAGGATCGGTCTCGTATTCGGCGGCCATTGAAAGCGCGGCCACTCCAGAGACCAGTCCTCAGCTATCGGACTTCGCGGAGCGTGTACTCCGTGAGGCAAGTCGCCGAGCTTTCCCCGAAGCTTCCCGTCAGGGGGTACTGGGGGATGGTGCGGCCTGGATCTGGAACATCGCGACGGAGTTGCTCCCGCAAGTCGCGATCAACGGCAAAGGATACGTTTTTCGCGGTCAGAGTTCGGGCGTGACGGGCAAGGTCTTTCAAGCCTGCGCCGTCGCCCTGCCGCCCACGCTACGCGCGTGCTGAACCCAGCTTCCGTTCGGCGCAGAGGGAGAGAAAGCGTGTCACTATGTCGTTTTCAAAACTGCAACACGCCGATAATGAATTGCTTCCGAAATCGTGGTGTAGAAGATGAGTTAGAGACAGGGTTCTCGCTATACTAGCCACAGCGAGTCCAATCCAAAAGGAACAGAGAGAAATGCAGTCCAAATCGGAGACGCCGGAGCAAGGCGGGAATGCAGCAAAGCCGGAGCCGGTGCCGCTGGAGCAGGTGCTGCGGGTGGCGGAACTGGCGCAGCTGGAATTGCGCGAAGACGAGCAGCAGGAGATGCTGCGCGACCTGAATGCCATTCTGGGTCACGTGGCGCAGTTGAACGAACTGGATACCCGCGACGTTGCGCCGATGACGCAGGTGAATGCCGTGATGCATGGCGATGCGAACGTCACTTCTGAATCTCAAGGCAGCATTGCTTCCGGCAACGTGCTGCGCGACGATACGCAGCGTCCATCGCTCGATCGCGCGAAAGTCATGGCGACGGCGCCGGAAACCGACGGCACCTACTTTAAAGTTCCCAAAGTGATTGAACGCTGAGAATTTTTCTCCCACACTTGCTACGCAAGGATGGGGCACCCGGCATAGCGATTGACAAAATTTCGTAAGGGAAAAGAATGGCAGAACTGAAATCCACTTCCAGCATCGCTGCCCACAACGCTCCGCGCACGATTCGTTCCACGCGGCACGCCATTGCGAGCGGCGAAACCAGTACCGCCGCGCTGGCCGATTCGTACTACGCCACCATTGCTGCGGAAGATCCGAAGATCCACGCCTGGCTGGCGCTGAGCCGTGAGCGCGCCACCGCGCAGGCGCATCGTATCGACGATCTGGCAAAGTCCGGCGACCTGGCGAACGCCGACACATTGCCGCTGGCAGGCGTTCCCATCGGTATTAAGGATGTGCTGGCGATGCAGGGCGCGCCCGCGACCGCAGGCTCGAAAATTTTAGAAAACTATCGTCCGCCGTATGACGCCACTACAGTGGCGAAACTGGCTGCGGCAGGCGCGGTGCTGCTGGGAAAATTGAACTGCGACGAGTTCGCCATGGGCTCGTCGAATGAAAATTCAGCGTACGGGCCGGTGCACAATCCGTGTGCTCTTGATCGTGTTCCCGGCGGTTCCAGCGGCGGCTCCGCGGCCGCAGTGGCTGCCAACATGGCGGTCGCCACGTTGGGCACAGATACTGGTGGATCGATTCGCCAGCCGGCATCGTTCTGCGGAGTGGTGGGCCTGCTGCCGACGTATGGCCGCGTTTCGCGCTACGGCCTGATTGCGTTTGCTTCTTCGCTGGATCGTGTGGGTCCATTCACGCATACGGTGGAGGATGCAGCGATCCTGCTGGGCGTGCTCGCCGGTCCAGATCCGATGGATGCGACTTCATCCGGCGCAGCGGTACCCGACTATGCCGCCGCGCTGCAAGCGCCGGTAAAAGGTCTGCGCATCGGCATTCCCGATGAGTACTTTGGCGAGGGGCTCGATCCGGAGGTTCGCGCTGCCGTTGAAAAAACGGCGGACGCGCTGCGTGCCGCCGGATGCACGCTGCACAAAGTTTCGCTGCCGCATACGCGCTATGCCGTGGCCACGTATTATGTGCTGGCGACGGCGGAGGCCAGCTCCAACCTGGCGCGCTTTGATGGCGTGCGCTATGGCTTGCGCGCGGAAGACGCATCGACACTGAGCGCCATGTATCGCCGCACGCGCGACCAGGGATTTGGCAAAGAGGTGAAGCGTCGAATCCTTCTGGGGACCTACGTGTTAAGCGCGGGATATTACGATGCCTACTATCGCAAGGCGCAGCAGGTGCGCACGCTGCTGACCCGCGATTTTCTTCAGGCTTTCACGCATGTGGATGCGATCCTGACGCCCACAGCTCCCACGCCTGCGTTTCGCTTGGGAGAAAAAACCGACGATCCGCTGGCGATGTATTTGGCGGACATCTATACAGTCACGGCGAATCTCGCCGGAATCTGCGGCATCTCCGTTCCGTGCGGCAACTCCAAAGAAGGCTTGCCGATTGGCGCGCAAATTCTAGGCAAGCATTTCGACGAAGCCACGGTGCTTCGCGTGGCCCATGCTGTGGAGCAGGCCCATCGCGACGGGCAGGCGCAGCGATGAACGCCGATGCCGCCGCCCCGATTGCGAAGGACCGCCTGATTGTGGCGCTGGATGTTCCCAGTGCGGCGCAGGCCAGGGATTTGGCGGCGCAACTTCGCGGAATGTGTCGCTGGGTCAAAGTTGGCCTGGAGTTGTATCTCGCGGCAGGCAGCTCAATCGTGGAAGAACTGGCCGCGCAGGGCTTTTCAGTGTTTCTCGATCTGAAATTTCACGACATTCCCAACACCGTCGCGGGAGCGGTTCGTTCCGCTGCCTCGATGGGCGCATCGCTGCTGACGATCCACGCAGCGGGAGGCCCGGCGATGCTGAGCGCGGCGGCGGAAGCAGCGGCCGCTTCGCCCAATTCTCCGCGCTTGCTCGCCGTAACGGTGTTGACCAGCATGGACCGGGCGCAACTTGCCGCCGTCGGTATTGATGCGAGTGCCGCGGACCAGGTGCTTCGCCTGGCGCGCATGGCCACAGCTTCTGGAATGCAAGGGCTGGTTTGTTCGGCGGAAGAGGTCCAGATGCTTCGCCAGGAATTGGGCGCGGACCCGAGCCTGGTTGTCCCCGGAATACGACCGGCAGGTGCCGCAGCCGGCGATCAGAAACGTATTGCCGCTCCGGCGGATGCGATTCGAGCAGGTGCCAGCAAGCTTGTCGTGGGCAGGCCGATTACGCAGGCGGCTGATCCGGCGAAAGCGGCGCAAGCCATCCTGGACGAAATCGCGAACGCAAAGTAAATCCTAGTGTAGTCCGCCACGGGACCGTCACGGCGATCGCCGTACCCGCCACTACGACGAAGAGTAGAGCCACATACTTGCTTGCAGGTTAGAGCATTGGTATGTTTCCCGGTGATCCGCCTAGTTGTGTCGCCCGGTGTACCTTCAGGTCTTATTGCCGAGGGTCGCCGGATTCCTTCGCCGCGCCTGTCGCCATGGTCGCCCTGTAAAAATGAACGGCGCTCGCCACTTTTGTCTGCATACTGTTCAGGAGACTCTTGTTGTCGCATGGTGGCTGTAACTTGGATCACAGAGCCTGGTGCGTTATCGAACTTTGCTGACCGGGCAAATTTACCTTGAAGGATTCCCCTTGTTTGGCCGACTGAAACGCATTCGCACAACGATAGAATCGAACCTAGAGAATCCATGGCAGAGGACACGCACCTGAATCCCGAACCCATCAAGACTGCCGCAGATTCCCGCCCCAAACCAGCTCTCCGCCGCCCCGGTTGGTTGCGGCTTTCGCATGAGCACACAACCTTCTCCGCCATGTTGCTGCTCATGGTTTCCACTCTGCTGTCGCGCGTCATTGGACTGGTGCGCAGCAAGGTCATCGCCTACCTGTTCGGTGCCGGTTCGCTCACCGATGCTTACAACGCAGCCTTTCAACTGCCGGAAATGATGAACTATTTTCTGGTAGGCGGTGCCGCCTCCATCACCTTTATCACCATCCTGAGCCGCTATCGAGAACAGGGCCAGGAGCATGAAGGCGAAGAAGCGCTCTCCGTCATCCTCAGCGTCATGCTGGTCGTCCTAGGTTCAGCGGTCATTCTTGGTGAGTTGTTTGCGCCCCTCTACACGCGTATTTTCTTCCCCGGTTTTGACGCCGAAAAAGCTGCCCTGTGTACGCACATGACGCGCATCCTGCTACCCGCGCAATTGTGTTTCTTTTCCGGCGGTGTCCTCGCGGCCGTGCTTCTGGTACGCAAGCAATTTGCCTGGCAGGCGGTCACGCCTCTCATTTACAACCTCGGCATCATCTTCGGCGGAGTGCTGCTGGCCCGCCAATTTGGAATCTCTTCCCTCGCTGTCGGCGCGCTGGGCGGCGCCATCGTGGGGCCGCTGCTGCTCAACTATCTCGGCGCGCACAATGTCGGACTGCGCCTGCGCTTCTCTCTGAACTGGTCGCACCCGGGTTTCAGAGAATGGGTCCGGCTCTCCATTCCGCTGATGATCGGTGTCTCCCTGGTCACCGCCGACAACTGGATTTTGAATTATTTCGCCTCGCATGGCAGCGGCGATATTGCCAAGCTCAGCTACGCCAAGATCCTCTTCACCGCCCCCATGGCCGTCCTCGGCCAAGCTGCGGGAGCTGCCTCCATGCCGTTTTTTGCAGCCCTCGCTGGACAGAAAAAACATCGTGAATTTGCCGCCTCCGTCAGTCGCATCGTCACCAGAATCTATGCCTTCGCCTTTCTGCTTTCAGTCTGGATGATCGGCATGGCCTACCCCGCCGTCGATCTGGTGCTGCGTGGCGGCTCGTTCCACCACGCCGATGTCGGTCAGACCTCCCTCTACTTCGCGCTGTTTGCCGGCTCCCTATGTTTCTGGTCGGCCCAGGCCATCTACGCCCGCGCCTTCTACGCCGCCGGCAACACCTTTACCCCCATGGCCGCCAGTACGCTCATCACAGCGGCATCCATTCCCATGTATTGGTTTCTCTTCCATCTCATGGGCGTAAAGGGCCTGGCCATTGCATCCGATTGCGGCATCGTGATTCAAACCTTGGCGCTGGCATTCCTGTTGCACCGCAACGGCCTGGTTCCCTTGCGTGGCTTGGAGTATGCGGAGATGGCCAAATCCCTTGCGGCGGCAATCGTCTCTTTCGGCGTGTTGTTTGCCGTGGTGCGCCTGTTGCCACCATCGGGCTCCTTTCCCCGCGATCTGCTGCAACTCGCCTGCGGCACCACCGTTTGGCTTCTTTCCGCCTGGGCAGTCCTTCTGCTCTCTCGCTCCAGCCTGCCCCATCAATTGATCAGCCGCTTGCGCACTCGGCGCGCCAGCTCCAACCTCGGCCCACTCGAACCGGCAACGCAGCGGATATCGAAGATTTAGGGGTTGTACATAAATAAATACATTCGCAACCCGGGAAGCCCCCCGGCCGGGGGATATATACCATGCCGATTACAAGATAGTTGTCGAAAGAAAGAGAATTTTACCCCGGACACCAGTGATGCGTCATAAAGACTGGTGGTCCACTCAAGCCTGCTGTTGGCTTGCATGAGACGTATTGCGCTGCAAATCCAGCCAGCTTTGCAAGATCAGCACGGCGGCAATCTGGTCGATCACATCTTTTCTATCGCGCGCGCCTCGCCCAACGGCGTCCAAATGGCGGTGGGCCTCAGCCGTACTAAGCCGCTCATCCCACAGATGTACGGGCAAGTCGAATTCCGACCGCAAACGGTCGGCAAATTTCTCTGCCGCAATCGCGCGCGGGCTGCGGTCACCGGAGAGATGAATCGGCCATCCGATCACAATCCCCGCACAGGCATAGCGTCGAAGTAGGCGACCTAGCGATCGCAAATCGTTGCGCGCATTGGTATGCACGATGGTTAGCAGCGGCTGTGCCGTCAGGCCCAGCTCATCTGAAATAGCCACGCCGATTCTTCGTGCGCCATGATCGAGCCCCAGAATGCGCGGCATAGACTGCTGCGCGATGGTTGTGTCGGAATACGGCGGCGAAGTTGGCGGGGTCTCCACGAAGGTGATGGTACCCGAAATGGTGAGGGAACCGCGCCCTGAAGTGGCTCGAACCACCTACAATATAAGAAAGCGTTTGTATTCTCTGGAGTTCGTGCCCGCCGTGCGTGCGTTCCTCGTGTTTGTTCTAGTCCTGGTCCTGGCCACAGCAGGCGCATACTACCTGCTGGTCCTTCCGTTTGGGCCGTCGACGAGCACCTTGGTGACCATCACGCCGGGAACATCGGTGCATGGCATCGCTTGGACACTCCAGAAGAACGGCATTATTCGCAACCGGTTCGCCTTCGATCTGGTGGCGCGGGTCGAGCGGCGCACGTTAAAGGCGGGGGTCTATCGATTTGATCATCCCGCGCCGTTGCTGGATGTGTACCAACGTTTGCGCATGGGCGATGTGTATACCATCGTGCTCACAATTCCAGAAGGCTACAACATGTTCGACGTTGCCGCCGCCATGGAAAAAGCCGGCTTGTGCTCGCGCGATGTGTTCCTGACCGCCGAGCAGCAGGATACGGGTTTGATTCGCGATCTGGATCCGAAGGCACCGAGTCTGGAAGGATATTTGTTTCCAGACACGTACAAGCTGGCTCCAAATATGGCGCCGGAACAGATTTTAGGAGAGATGGTGCAGCATTTTCGTCAGGAGGCGCAGCGCTTGGGACTGACGCAAAATATTTCCGCAACTGTGACCTTGGCTTCGTTAGTGGAGCGGGAAACACCCGTTGGCAGCGACCGTCCCATGGTTGCCAGCGTGTTCCAGAATCGGCTGGCCCAGAACATGCCACTCGATACCGATCCTTCCGTGATTTACGCTGCCCTGCTAGAAAAGCGCTACCGCGGCACAATCTATGCATCTGATCTAAAGGCGCAGTCGCCGTATAACACGTACACACATACGGGATTGCCTCCCGGGCCAATCTGCAATCCTGGAATTCCCTCATTGGAGGCGGCCATGCACCCGGCCAAGACAAACTTTCTTTACTTTGTAAGCGATCCCGCGAATCCCGGTCACTCTCGCTTTGCGGCCACGCTGGAGGAGCACCAGAAAAACGTAGCGGCATACCGCAAGGCGCAACCCGCGCAACAGCCAGGAGATGGTAGGTAATTTTGCAGCGACTGCTGGCTAATTTCCGCAGGTTTTTCCCGGCGTCAACGTGCGGCAGGTCGCTGCGGCGACTGCGTGTCGGACGAGCGATGCTGGCGTGTCTGCCCATGCTGGCGCTCAGCGGTTGCCTGAAACACACCCGTATTCTGGAGCGGCCTCAGGTGCCAGATGTAGTGCTGACTGCCAGCGCGCAGCAGTTGATCCAGCAACTCGATGATCGCTACAACACGATCCATTCGATGCTTGCGACGGTGCTGATTCGTGCCTCCGTCGGCGGAGCGGCCAAAGGCAAGGAGACCGATTACACCTCGATACGCGGCTACATTCTGCTGCGACAGCCTTCCATGTTGCACGTCCTCGGGATGCTGCCCGTCATCGACACCCGCGCGTTCGACATGGCCAGCAATGGAAAGAATTTCACTTTGCTGATTCCGCCCAAAAACGAGGCTGTGATTGGCAACGGCACCGTGACCACTCCATCGAAAAACCCGCTCATGAATTTGCGGCCCGCCGTGTTTTACGACTCCATGCTCATCAAAAAAGTGGAGCCCGAAGATCTGGTCTACGTCACCAGCGATACCGGTCTGGTGCGCGATCCGCACTCCAACCACCTAATAGCCGAGCCGGACTACGAGCTTGGTGTCCTGCGTCGCATCGGCGATAGCCAACATCTGATGCCGATGCGCGTTGTCCACATCAGCCGGACGAACCTGCTGCCCTATCAACTGGACCAATACAACGATCAAGGCGTCCTGGTCACCAAGACGTTGTACAGCAATTACCAGACCTTCGACCAAATTCCCTATCCGACGAAAATCCTGATCAGCCGCCCCATCGATGGCTATCAAATCACGTTGACCATTGAGAAGCTGACTTTCAACCATCCGCTGGCGGACAATCAATTTGAATTGAAAATCCCTCCGGGAACGAAGATAAAAAAACTGCCGTAGGGAGTTCGCGCAATCCCGCTGGCCCCCAAAAAAAACGACTTGAATGGGACGCCCACCGCTCAAGCAATCAACAATGTGGATTCCTCAGAAGTGTGTCTTCTTCATGCCGGCTCCGTCGTTAGCCCAAGTTCGTCACGAAAGAGGCCACAGATGGCCTAAGTGGTTCAGAATCAGTTCAGGCTACCGCCGAATCTGCACTACATTTGTGTTGAAATCGA
>JAJZCA010000119.1 GCA_021798735.1 Acidobacteriota bacterium
ACTGCGCCCTGATGGGTTCCCATCAGCCAGCGTTTCAGCAGTCCAATGACGCGATGCACACGAGGCAGGACGTGCTCGTCATCGGGCTGTTCTGTTTGCACATGACGCTGGTGGAGGTAACCGTCCAGCCCCAGATAGGACTTGAAGCCATCGGTTCGCACCGTGCTGGCTGGCTCAACCGATGCGGCAATAAAGCCATGCAAGGTTCCTCGCGTAAGATTCGGGATTGTTTGCAGCCGGACGCGCCCGATTTTTCTGCCGTCCTCCTCGACCGCCACGGCGATGACCGCCTTGTTCACGCTCAGCCGTCCGATCACGCCTGATTCCTCGGTGCCCCAATAGGTTTCATCGACTTCCACCGTGCCCGACCGGCGGTCGCGGCCGGGACGAACCATCGCCCGGCGCAGCTTATGCAGCATTGCCCAGGCTGTTTTGTAGCTCCCTAGATCCAACACGCGCTGGAGACCAAGGGCGCTGATGCCGTTCTTCTGGCTGGTCATCTGCCAGATGGCGCGAAACCGGATCGTCAGGGGAAGATGGCTGTCCTGAAACATGGTTCCAGCCGTGACCGACATCTCATAGCGGCAATGACCGCAGAGCCAGCGGTTGCGTCGCACTGTCCATCCCTCGGTTGCCGAGCAGCACGGACAACTCCACTCCGCATGCCAGCGCAAGGCCGCCAAATACTCGGCACACGACACGTTGCTGGAAAAACGCTTCTCCAACTCAAGCAACGTCCTAGGATAATCCTCGTCCACAACCAAAAACACTACTGGTTGGGGTTGGTGGCGTCAAGTAAATAGCTAGAATGCGGAAAATCATGCTTCGAGCCCGAAAAAACCTCTACGAAAGCGCCAAACCCAGACTGAAGACTGCTCCGAGACCGAACGACCACCCTTCTGCCCTATCAGACCACCGAGCTGTCCGATGAAATCGATCCGTGTGAGATATCGCAGCTAGTTCCAGAGGACAACGATGCTTCGCGCTGACAGTGCCGTATCGCCGCCTTTAAAACTTCGGCCACCTGCGAACACGGCAGAGAAGACAGCCGCAGTAGCTAACATTTTCTTCAAAAACATTCTCCTCAGTTATAGCGATTTTAGCGACGTCGAACGTGCGTTGACCGTCTCTGAAGCTTGCGAACCACTGTTTCAGGATTTAGGGGCCCGGCTCCATCCGTCCGGTCTTATACTCGAAATGCGGCAGGGGACGAAGGTGACGAGCGAAATTCAGTCCAGCAGGGAAGGCGCTTCCGACGATGCCGGCCCTCAGAAGCCGGCGCATGTTCGCTCATCGCAACCCACGAGTGCGGAGAGCCCAGGTTTTCTGCGCGGTGCGATCAGCATTTTTATCCTGTTCAATCTAGTTGCAATTACGAGCTGGGCTGTGCCTTTGAACGTTCCTCCTTTGCGGGAAATCAAAGAACTGGTTCGTCCGTATCTGTTGTGGACTGGACTGTTTCAATCGTGGGACTTCTTCGCTCCGAATCCGAGGCCGGTGAACTCCTACATTGAAGCCGTCGCGGTGACCCAGAATCGCCATATCCGGGTGTTTGACTTTCCCCGGATGGAGCAACTCAGCTACGGCAAGCGTTACCGCGAGGAGAGATATCGAAAATTTGCGGAAGTTTTGTGCGACCCGCACTTTGTTGCTCTTTGGCCGGATGTGGCGAAACGCGTTGCGCGGCTGCTGACGAGCGCGAGCGATCCACCGCAGATGGTGATCCTGATGAAATTTGAGGCGCCGATCCTGTATGGAGCGACTCCGGCGCAGGAGCTGGCGCCGAAGCCGCAATTCTTCTACGAATATTATGTGAGCGGCGAGGACCCCCGATGACGCTGGTGAGGTTTCGAGAGGCCTGGGAGCGGTTCTTTTTTGCTCCGCAATCTCCCGCGCCGATGGCGGTGTTTCGCATTCTGTATGGCGCCTGCGTGACCGCGACGCTGCTTCTGTTGCATGCGGAATGGCTCGATTGGTATGGCATCCATAGTTGGGTGACTTTGTCGACGATAACGACAGTCGAGCCCGGGGTCCGGCTGAATCTATTCACAGTGATGCCGCAGAGAGATGCTTGGATCGCGGCATTTTTCTGGATTTTTCTGTCCTTCGCCATATTGCTGACGGTTGGACTGTGGACTCGTTTGAGCAGCATCGTTGTGTTCGTCTGCCTGGCTTCCATGCAGCAGAGAAATCTTTACATCCTGCATGGCGGCGACGTATTTCTGCGGGTCTCCGGATTTTTTCTGATGTTCGCTCCAGCGGGAGCGGCGCTGTCCCTGGATCGAATGATACGCATGCGCAGGAAGTTGGAAAGCGGTGAGATTGAACCGCGGGCTCCGTGGGCGCAACGCATGATTCAGTTTGAACTGGCGCTGCTGTATTTTTCCTCGTTCTTATGGAAGATGAAGGGTGCGCCATGGCTGAATGGAACCGCATTGTTTTATGTGTTTCAGATTCATGCAATCCAGCGATTTCCGCTGCCCGGTTGGACGCAGCATCTATGGGTTTTGAAGCTTGCGACCTGGTACACCCTGGTTCTTGAATTCTCTCTCGGGGTCCTTATCTGGTTCCGGCCATTTCGTTATCCGCTGCTTGTGCTGGGGTTGCTGTTCCATTTGTCGATTGAATATTCCTTGAATATTCCAATGTTTGAGTGGGACGTGTTGACCGCCTATGTGCTGTTCATCGACCCAGCGGATGTAGAGCGCGTGGGTCGCGGCGCTCGAGAGTTTTTGCTGCGAAAAGGCCGCGTGCCCGCAGCCTCCGCATAGTCGGCAGGCGTCGATGCGCTCGATGGGCTTTGACATTTTTCAAGCCTGCGATGGATTCCCAGCCTGACGAACCATCTCGACCAGCGCCTTTCGCGTTTCCTGCGGGGTAGCAACCGCATGTGGAAAGTTGATGCGAGCGCCCTTCATTCCCTCCTGCGTCTTCAGTCGAAGAGAGAATCCCAGTCGATCCACGGATGTCATGGTCGCTTCGGAAGCTTCGATTTGAGCATGCGTTCGTGCCAGCAAAATCATGGAGTCCACATGGTCGGCATTCATGTGAGACAGAATTCCCGCCGCCGATTCCGCCAACGGATCGGGCAATGCCTGTTCATACTCCTTTGCATCGACCCATCCCATGACGCCGAAGCCGCCAACATAATAGACGTCGGTGGGCTGCAGCCGAAAGAAATTGAAGTCGCTGAAATCGACCCAGTAGCGACTGTTCGGGTGACGCGCGAGGTATTGCTCGCGCGCAGTGGCGATGTCTGCCTGCGATATGAGTTCAATATGACCCATCATCGTGGCTCGTGCAGCACCGAGCGGATCGTCGTCTGCGGCGGTTTGCGCCACGAACAGGCTGGCTCGCGCGTCGGCTTTCAGATTTTGAGTATGCATCGCCATATTGCTGATCAGGAAGATGGGACGACCGGCACCGTCGAGCGCGTAGGGCATCAGCGAGCCAAAGGGAAATCCGGCATGCTTGCGAGAGAGCGTCGAAAGGGTGGCGATGGAAGATAAAGCAATGAGGGTGCGGACACGTTCGGCGTAGGTTGGCTCAGGCAATTGCGGTAGCCCGGGGCCAGTATATGCATGCTGGCGGGGCGGGACTGCTTCAGTCGACATTGCGCTTCCTCAGATCTAAGGTTACGCTCCCTCATCTTGTTCGCGATGGCGATTGTGGTTCGCGTCAAGGCCGCGCTCCCGGCTGGCCTAAAGTCATTCACTCGCAACCGAATTGCATGGCTTGCCGCGAAGTCATTACCGGGTCATGGCGTAATAGACCTGCTCTTCGATGGCGGCAATCTGCAGTGGCGCCTGATGGGCGCGTTGCAACGCGGCGTTTACTTTTGCCAGATCGTTTATCTTGAAGCGCTGCCACGCCGCAATTTGCTCGCTCGCAACTTGTTTCATCTGTTTAAAAATGACGAGGGCCTGTGCAGGCGCTGTTCGGTCGCCGCTTTCAACGACACGCAGCGCGACACCGAGACCCCTGTTTGCATCGGCAAGTCCAAGCTGTTTTGGTGTTTTATGGGACTCGTCAGCCTTGCCATTCTTGATGGTCTGTAATTTATTGAGCGCGATGCGCAAAACACCCTGCAGTTCCGCAGCGTTGGTGTTGCTCGACTTCAGCTTGTTCATCTGGCTTTCGACGCTTTCCAGTTCCGCCATCGCCTTCCGGCTGGCGAGCGTCCGCAGATAAATCGCTTGACCAAGCGCGAATTGCCGATCCAGCACCGCAGTTGTCGCCGAACTGCGCGGATCCATGGCGATCTGTAGTGGGCGCTCCATCGATTTGCCGTCGACAGTGAGTTTCAGCGTATAGGTGCCGGGAGGTACGCGTGGACCGGCAGGCACACTCGCGGCGTCAATATCGTCGCCATCGATGTCATTGCCGGAACTTCCGGTGGCAAGATCCCAGATGAAACGGTGCTCGCCGGAACCGGTTTCAAGGATTTCTGGGGCAGGGAACCACCGTTCGGCAATTGGCAAGAGCGGCCGCTGGATGGTCTGTTTGTCGGCGTTGGAAAAATGGCGCAGTACTTGACCCTTTGCGTTGAGGACCTGCAAGGTGACTTTAGCGGCATTGCTGCCGAGATAATAGTCGACAATTGCGCCTTCAGGTGGGTTGTTTGCCTGCGGCTCCTCCGGCGGAAGCGGCGTGCCGAGGAAGCTATCGTTATCGACGCGCACTGCGGTGGGAGGCGCGTAGAGAAATGCATTCGATGTTTTGACGGCGGCGGCCTGGCGCAGCGGTGCGATATCATCCAGCACCCAGAAGGAGCGGCCATGCGTCGCGAGGATCAGGTCACTGCCATGGATCGTCATGTCGCGCACCGAGCTTACCGGCAGGTTGAGCTGCAATGGCTGCCAATGGTCTCCGCCGTCAAAGGAAACGTAGATGCCGAACTCTGTCCCGGCAAAAAGCAGGTTACGCTGCTCAGGATCTTCGCGAACGGCGCGAACAAAATGTGTCGGCGCGATTCCATCGATGGAAAGTCTCCAGGTCTTTCCGTAGTCATGGGTGATGTAGAGATACGGCTTGCGGTCACCCAGGCGGTGTCGATCGATCGCTGCGTATGCCGTTGCAGGATCGAAATGCGAGGCTTCGATCAGCGAAATCTTACTCCACGCGGAGAGGTTCGGCGGCGTGACGTCGCGCCATGTTTTTCCATCGTCGGTTGTCAGATGGATCCGCCCGGTATCGCTGCCAGCCCAGATTTCACTGGCATTCAGTGGCGACGGCGCAATGGTAAAGACTACGCCGTAGCCGCGTTGTTCCGCATTTGCCGTCGTAAGTTCGCCGCTGCTACTTGCGTCCGCCACGACGCCGGTGAGGTCGGGACTGATCTGCTGCCAGTGCAGGCCACCGTCGACGGTCTTCATTACATACTGCGTTCCCAGGTAGAGTGAATGCTGATCTGCGGGTGAGAAAACAAGCACCGGCGTCCAGGGATCGCGATAATGCCGCTTATTGATGTGTTCGGCAAAGCCGCCGAGCGGCCATGGCGAGATGATTTGACTGAATGAGGTCCTGTGATCGAAACGCTTCACCTCTCCGTACGTGTCTGTCTCATAAATAATGTTTTCATCCTTGGGGTCGATCGCGATGTAGCCGCTCTCACTGCCGCCGGGAAGAAACCAGTCGCGGGTGTCGATGTGACCATGGTCGCTGCGGCTGGCGACGGCAATCGAGCCGCTGTCCTGCTGCGCCCCATAGACGTAGTAGGGAAATTTGTCGTCCGTGGCGACGTGATACATCTGTGCTGTCGGCTGGTTGTACCAGGTTGTCCAGGTCTTGCCACGGTCGAGGCTCACGGTTGCGCCTTGATCGACGCCTAACATCAGATTGGCAGGGTTCTTTGGGTCGACCCATATCTGGTGATAGTCGTCGCCGCCCGGCGCGCCGCGCACGACCTGGATGGTCTTGCCGCCATCTTCCGTTCGGTACAGAGCTACGTTGGGTATGTAAAGAACATCTGCATTGCTTGGGTCAATGGCCAGCGAACTGAAGTACCAGGCGCGGCTGGTCAGGCGCGAATCGGTATTTACCAATGTCCAATTGTCACCGCCATCGTCGGAACGATAAAGCCCAGAATGGCCTGGACAGACGATGGTCGCATAGACCCGGCTGCCATCCGCGCTGACGGCGATGCCGGTTCTCCCCCACGTGCCCTGCGGCAGGCCGTGGCCCGCAAGCTGCGTCCAGTTTGCGCCGCCGTCCGTGGTCCGATAGAGAGCATTGCCCGGGCCTTCAATCGGAGGATAGGTACTCCACGGCGGACGATGCGCGTTCCAGGTAGCGGCAAACAGGATCTTGGGCTTGTCCATCGCCATCGCGATATCGGCGATGCCGACATCGGATCCCTTGTCGAGCACTCGTTGCCAGTGCGCCCCGCCGTCCGTCGATTTGTAGACGCCGCGCTCGTCGCTGGGGCCGTAGGCGTGGCCAAGGACGCCAACATACACGCTGTTGGCATGGGTTGGGTCGACCAGGATGCGGCTGATCTGCTGCGAGTCAGAAAGACCAATGTGTTTCCAGGTTGCGCCGCCGTCGTTGCTGCGATACATGCCATCGCCGGACGCGAGATCGGATCGGATGTCGGATTCACCCGTGCCCACATAGATAACTTTCGCATTGGAAGGGGCGACCGAGATCGCGCCGATGGAGGCCACGGGTGCATGATCGAATATCGGCTGCCATACTGTTCCAGCATCGGTGGTTTTCCACACGCCTCCGTCCACGCCGCCAAAGAAGAATTCTCGGTGGCTCCCCGGCACGCCGCTGACTGCGACCACACGTCCGGCGCGAAACGGACCAATGAGCCGCCACTGCAATCCGTTGAAAAGTGCAGGCGGCAGCGATTGCGCGGCCACAGACGACGCCGATGCCAGGGCAGCGATCCATGCGGCGAGGACGACGAGCAAAATGATGGGACGGACGGGCGAGGCAGAACGGGAAAAGTTCATCACTCCTGCGATTGTGAATGCCGAATGGTCACAGAATCAAGCGGGAATGCAAGAAAATTGAAGCCAAAATGCGGCGTGATGGCCGAAAATCGAAGATGCCGCGGCAAGGAAGACCCTGATCGACTATTCTGACGAATTAAAACCCTCCGCGCCGAACGATAGCAATGAGCACGGGAGCGATTCAGTTCTGCGTAGGATGTTCCCAGGATTTTTGAAGTACACGATTCCCGCTGCCTTAGCGCAGCAAACCGAAGGGATGGAAATGATGGAAAGACGTTCTGCCTCTCACTATCTGGTAGTTGCATTGCTGATGACCGGTTTGCTGCAGCCTGTTGCAACTTGCGTGGCTGCTGACCGCGACCCTTCCATGCCGGACATGCATTGGCGCATGATCGGGCCATTTCGCGGGGGCCGCACGCGCGCCGCGACAGGCGTTCCCGATCAGCCGAATGTGTTCTACATTGGCCAGGTGGATGGCGGCGTGTGGAAGTCGACGGATTACGGACGCACTTGGAACCCGATTTTCGATGGCCAGGATACGCAGTCGGTGGGCGCCATCGCGGTGGCGCCTTCGGACAGCAGCGTGGTCTACGTTGCGAGTGGTGAAGGGTTGCACCGGCCCGACCTGTCTGTTGGCGACGGCATCTATCGCTCTGCCGATGCGGGCAAGACCTGGACCCATCTGGGCCTGCGCGATGGCCAGCAGATACCGGCGATTGCCGTCGATCCAACGAATCCCAACAGGATTTTCGCGGCGGTCCTCGGCCACCCCTATGGGCCCAACGCGGAACGCGGCATTTTCCGTTCCGAAAATGGGGGCAAGACCTGGGACAAGGTCCTATATAAGGACGAAAGCACAGGCGGCTCAGATGTTGCGATCGATCCGAGGGATCCACAGGTCGTCTATGCGTCTTTGTGGAATGAGCGGCTGGGGCCATGGGAGGATGGCAACGAGTACGCGACCACGAACGGCGGTCTGTTCAAGTCGACCGACGGCGGAACGACGTGGAAGCAGTTGACGAACGGCCTGCCGAAAGACCTGGTGCAGATCAACGTCGCTATCGCAGCCAGTAATCCGCAACGGCTGTATGCCACATTGTCAACCAGGGAAGAAGGCGACGGATACGCCACCGACAAGGGGCTGGGTGTCTATCGTTCTGACGACGGCGGGACCAGTTGGCGCAAGATCACCGTCGACCCGCGTCCGGCGATGAAGATTGGCGGCGGCGATCTGCCGGTGCCGGTCGTCGATCCGAAGAACCCGGACATTGTGTACAGCACCAGCATCGTGACCTGTCGTTCGGAAGACGGCGGCAAAACCTGGATCAGCCTGCGCGGCGCTCCCGGTGGCGACGATTATCAGAACATGTGGATCAATCCGCGCAATCCGAAAATCCTGCTGCTGGTTAGCGATCAGGGCGCGCTCGTCAGCGTCAATGGCGGCGATAGCTGGAGTTCCTGGTACAACCAGCCGACCGCGCAGCTGTACCATGTGGCGGCGACCAACAGTTTTCCGTATCAGGTTTGCGCCGGACAGCAGGAGAGCGGCTCCGTCTGCACCTCTACGCGCGGCAACGACGGTGAAATCACATTCCGCGACTGGCACCCCGTCGGCATTATCGAGTACGGTTATGCTGCGCCGGACCCGCTGCATCCTGACATCGTCTATGGCGCTGGCCGAACGGAGGTTTCACGCGACGACATGGTGACCGGTCAGGTGCAGAATGTAACCCCGCTGCCCATGCACAAGAAGGGTTTTCGTGCCGACAGGACGCAGCCGATCGAGTTCTCTCCTGTCGACCCGCACATGCTGTACTACGCGGCGAACCATC
Organism: Acidobacteriota bacterium; assembly: GCA_021798735.1. Taxonomy (GTDB): domain Bacteria; phylum Acidobacteriota; class Terriglobia; order Terriglobales; family Acidobacteriaceae; genus JAKAAZ01. Next base: position 8,792 of record JAJZCA010000119.1, read on the forward strand.
TGTTCATGACAACGGATGGCGGTCATACATGGAAGACGATCAGTCCCGACCTGAGCCAGGAAAAGACGGGCCAGCCGCCCTCCGTTCCGCCTCTTACCGCAACGCAGCAGCAGGAACGCCGCGGCGTCATCTACTCGATCGCAGCTTCCTACAAGACGGCGCAAACAATCTGGGCGGGGACCGACGATGGCCTGGTCTGGATCACGCGCGATGGCGGAGCCAACTGGGCGAACATTACGCCGCCCGGTGTTGCCCCCTGGAGCAAGATTGCGCAGATCGATGCTTCGCGCTTCGATAACGACTCCGCCTATGTTGCGGTGAATCGCTTCCGAGTCGACGACTTGCATCCGTATGTTTTCCGCACGCACGATGGCGGCAAGACGTGGGTTTCCATCAGCGCGGGTTTGCCGGACGATGCGCCCGTCAATGCCGTTCGAGCCGACCCGATGCAGCCAGGATTGCTGTATGCGGCGACGGAGAAAGCGGTGTGGGTCTCCTTCGACGATGGCGAACATTGGCGGCCGCTTGAATATGACCTCCCTCACACCTCCATGCGCGACCTGCTGGTGAAGGATGACGATCTGATCGTTGCAACGCATGGCCGCTCCTTCTGGATCCTCGATGATGTGAGCCCGCTGCGCGAACTGGCCGCCGAAGCAGGCAAAAAGGATGCGATGCTGTTTACGTCCGCCGCGGCATGGCGCGTGCGTCGCGATACCAATACCGATACGCCGCTGCCCGCGGATGAACCTGCGGGCGAGAATCCGCCGGATGGCGCCATCCTCGACTACAATCTGCCGCAGCCCGCGCATGCCGTTACCCTGGAAATCCTGAGCAACTCCGGAAACGTGCTGCGTACCTACCGTAGCAACGATCCGGTTGCGCCGACGCCGGAAGAGTTGCGCACCGGATTGATCCCCGCCTATTGGCCGAAAATGCATGGACCTCTTCCCACGACGGCCGGGATGCATCGCTGGGTGTGGGACCTTCGCGCAACTGCGCCTACCGCCACCAGCTATTCCTATCCGATCGCTGCTGTACCGCATCGCACGCCGCTGGTTCCACAAGGGCCGCTGGTTGTACCGGGAACCTATACGGTTCGTCTGACCGTAGACGGCAAAGCTGAGACGCAGCCTATGCTGGTGAGGATGGACCCGCGCGTACACATGTCGCTGGCAGAATTGGAGGCGCTGCACACGGCACAAGTCACCTTGGCGGCGTCACTCGATGCGCTTGCCAAGGCAGATCTGCAAGCGCACTCGGCGATGGAACA
>JAJZCA010000120.1 GCA_021798735.1 Acidobacteriota bacterium
GTTTGGAAGCCAGTTGCACCATGTGCACATGTCCGTGGCTGCGCTGCCCGCAGCCAAGCTGTCCAAGGCGAATGCGATCGTTCGCGCCCAGGACACGAGCGTACGAGCGCGCATCCATTCCCGCTGCCAGCGCAACGACCCCGGCCTGCTTCACAAACGTGCGGCGATCAATTCCTTCCTGTATCTTCTCGGCCATCGAGTCCCCCCAGGTGGAAAGATTTTCGTTCGAATTTGAACCTAGCTTTTGCCGACCACCGTCGAGGATTGCAAAAGATCCATCACCTGGGCGGACGATTCTCTATCAAGGTATACCGTTGCGTCGGGATGAGTGCGCAGCAGTGTCGCCGGGCAGGCGGTGGAAATGGAATCCTCCAGTGCGCGGCGAACAATGGCTGCTTTCCGCGGGCCGGGTACAGAGGCGATCAATGTTGGCACGCGAAACAACGCTGGAATCGTAAGCGTCATGGCCCATTCCGGCACGTCCTGGAAACTCTTGAACCAACCTTCCGCAGCCTGCTGCTGGCGGCACGCCGAGTCGAGCTGCACGACCTTCATGTCCACCGGATCGTTAAAGTCCGCGACACCGGGATCGTTGAATGCCAGATGTCCATTTTCGCCGATGCCCAGCAAACATAATTGCGGATCGGCAGAGCGCAGCTTTATCGCATAGTCTTTGCATGCCTGCTCCGGGTCGGACGCGGTGCCATCGATCTCAAAGAACTCCTGCATCCGCACCTTTTGCGTCAGGTTCTCCCGCAGGTAGCGACGGAATGAAGCCGGGTGATCGGCTGGAATACCGACATACTCATCCATGTGAAATCCGCGAACCTGGGACCATGGTAGCCCTGAAATGGCCGTGAGTGCTCGCAGTGCGTCGAGTTGGGAGGCCCCCGTCGCAAAGATAACGGCCAGACTTTCTCTCCTCTTCGCAATGTCAATCAGCGCGTCGGCCGCCGCCTGGGCTGCGGCTGCACCGGCGGCTTCATGCGTGGGATGGATCTCGATCCTCAACTTGTCAACCTGGTAATTCTGAACGCTACCATCCTGTTTCATTTTTCCCTCAACCTTTGAGAATGAGCAATTGCGATGTTTTTCTGTCCTGAGGAGACTTGAATCAGCGCCCCTTCGGCACTGCGGACCCAGCAAATCAGGAAAACTGCATTATTTACAAGCCTTTACGCCCAGACGCGGCGGACTTATGAAGCCTTTCGATTTCCATCGAGCTAATACGTTATTCTTTTCTTGAATTTAACGGTACGGTGTGACATTGCATAATGTCAAGATAGTTTTCCCGCAATTAGGCAATATTTTCCGCAATATTGCGCCGACAAGCGATGTAACCCAAGACAGCAAGAACCATCGCAGGTAAACTCACACTATCTCTTCCGCCTCTTCAGAAGCGATGCGTTCCGGCGAGGCACCAGTACAAACATGAAGATTTCATTTCTCGGTCTCGGAAAAATGGGCACCCCAATCGTCGGGCGGCTCCTACTGGCGGGTCACACTGTATCCGTGTGGAACCGATCGCCAAAATCGGTACAGCAGATGGGAATTTCGGATGCCACAGTGGCACCATCCATCCATGCAGCCGTTGAAGAATGCGACCTGGTTTGTACGATGCTCGCCAATGATGAAGCGACGGAAGCGGTGGCCTTTGGCACTGAGGGATTTATAGCTGCGCTACCTGCCAATGCTGTCCATATCGCGCTGGGCACGCTGAGCGTGGCATTGTCACGACGCCTGACGGAAGCCCACGCAGCAGCCGGCCAGCGTTATGTGGCGGCTCCGGTCTTCGGGCGTCCAAATGTCGCGGCGCAAGGCCGCCTGTGGGTGGTCGCCGCCGGAAAAGAGTCCACACTCGATCATGTTCGAACGGTGCTGGATGCAATCGGGCGCGGACTGACGATCATCGGGAATGAGCCTTGGCAGGCGCATGCATTCAAGCTCGCGGGCAATTTTACGATCAGCGCGATGGTGCAGACGCTCAGCGAGGCATTCGTCTTCGTGTCGTCAGAAGGCATGAATCCGGAATTGTTCCTGGAAACTGTCAACGAAGCGCTGTTTCAGTCGCCGTTTTATCTCGCCTACGGACGACTGATGCTACATCCGCCAGAACATCCGAGCGCAACGGTTTTTCTGGGCGAAAAGGACATTCGACTGTTCCGCGAAGCGACGGAAGACGCCGGCATTCGACTCGGACTTGTAGAGTATTTGCAGGAACAATTCAGCGCTGCGATCCGCAACGGCATGGGCGACACGGATTGGGGAGTCGGGCAATATCGCATGGCCGAACAGGCTTCCAAAAAATTGAAATCGATAGGAGATGCATGACCAATTTATCCCACGCAAACACGACAGGACTCCCGCTAGCGGGCAAAGTTGCATTCATTACCGGCGCGAGTTCCGGCATCGGCGCCGCCTGCGCGAAAAGTTTTGCCCATGCGGGAGCACGATTGCTGTTGGCCGCGCGACGAGAAGATCGCCTACGGGAGATGGTGGCTGATTTGCGGGCCGCAGGGGCGGAGGATGTCCACACCGTCGCGCTCGACGTGCGCGACAAAAAACAGGTTGAAGCTGTCGTGGATGGATTGCCCGCAGCCTGGAAGGCCATCGACATCCTGATCAACAATGCGGGGCTGAGCCGGGGGCTGGAGAAAGTCTACGAAGGGCACGTTGACGATTGGGAAGAAATGATCGACACCAACGTGAAGGGATTGCTGTACGTGACGCGCGCGGTGGTCCCTGGAATGGTGAAGCGGGGCAGCGGCCACGTCGTCAACCTTGGTTCTACGGCCGGCCACATGACCTATCCCAATGGGGCGGTATATTGCGCATCCAAGGCCGCTGAAAATCGCATTACAGAGGGATTACGAGAAGATCTCCTGGGCACTCCGGTCCGCGTGACCACGATTGATCCTGGGATGGTAGAAACGGAATTCAGCAAGGTCCGCTTTCACGGCGATGAGGGCCGCGCCGCCAAGGTCTACCAGGGGCTGACGCCACTGCAAGCGGAAGATGTTGCGGACGCGATTCTGTGGGCGTTGACGCGGCCTGCCCACGTCAATATCGCGCAGGTCCTGCTGACCAGCGTGGACCAGGCAAATTCTCTGCTATTCAATCGACGGACAAGCTAGGATTCGCAAAGCCGTCAAGCTTCATCCCAGCTTTTGCAACTGTGCCTCTATATCTTTCAAAGCGGATTGCAGCGCGGAACGCCGCACCGGATGACTGGTTTTCTCTGCCAGAATCCTCTCTCGTTTCAGTTGCAGCATCTGGCGAGCTCGCGCCTGTTCCGCGCCGGCCGCCCTCACCACATCTTTTGAAGCCACTTTCGCAGCCTGTTCCCTTTGTTCCGCCTGCTGTTCCACTTGCTCTTCGACCGATTTACTTTCCCATCCTCGCGCCATATATACAGAGTAACGGATTCGCGGTTGAATCGCACCGCCAAGTGAAACATCTGCTTGAATAGAGAATGTATCTGAACGAACTTGCTGTTAGGAGGGGTTGCATGCGCGCGTTTCAAATCTTGCAATTCGGACTGGACAATTTGCGTCTGCTAGAACTACCGACTCCCACGTGCGGCCCAGGGACGGTGCTGATCCGGGTCCATGCGACATCGCTCAACTACCGCGATCTATTGATGGTTCGCGGCCATTACGATCCGAAGCTGAAGATGCCGCGGATTCCTCTCTCCGATGGAGCGGGCGAGGTTGTCGAGGTTGGAACCGGCGTGACTCGCTTCAAACCGGGAGATCGTGTCGTCGGACTTTTTCTGCAGTACTGGCAGGATGGCGCCGCCTCGCAGGCGAAATCGCGCGGCGCGCTTGGTGGCGATATCGATGGCATGCTTGCCGACTATGTCGTGCTTCCTGAAAGCGGTGTCACAGGCTTCCCCGACCATCTAAGTTATGAAGAAGCAGCGACGTTGCCATGCGCTGCGTTAACAGCGTGGAATGCCTTGTTCCATACCGCCGCGACAAAACCGGGCGACACGATTGTCATTCAGGGAACCGGTGGCGTCTCGATCTTCGCTTTGCAGTTTGCGAAATCAGCGGGAGCGCGCGTGCTGGGCACATCCAGCAGCGACGAGAAACTGCTGCAGGCGAAAAGCCTCGGCCTGGATGATGGGCTCAACTACAAGCAAAATCCTGAATGGTCGAGCTGGGTAAAGAAACAAACCGCCGGCGAAGGAGCAGATGTAATTGTAGAAGTGGGAGGCTCAGGAACTCTGCAGGAATCTATGAAGGCGGTGCGAGTGGGCGGCACCATCGCACAAATTGGAATCCTTTCAGGCACGGAAGAGCGCTTTGCAGTTACTTCGGTACTTATGCGGCAAATTCGCCTGATCGGCATCTATGTCGGGTCCCATACCATGATGCACGCCATGAACCGGGCCATTGGGCTTTCCCAAATGAAGCCCGTAGTGGGAAAAGTATTTCCCATAACGGAAACGATAGAGGCATATCGGTACCTCGAACAAGGTCGTCACTTCGGCAAAGTTGTTATTTCTCTAGCATCAAATGAATAACTATTTTCGCCCTTAACTCCTGTTCTTCTAAATCCAATCAACGACTTAGCGTGAGCCAGGCTGCGGTCTCCGAATGAACGCCCGGCAAACTTCGCGTCGGCTGGCATACGACGTGCATCTATTCCTAATGTTGCGAACCCCGATTCCTTGGGGAATGCAACAACCGGGAGGCGTGCGCAATCTACAAAGCACAGTAGAGGTGCCGCGAAACATAAAATGATGTCTTGGCTACGCGTAATCTGCAATTTCTTCTACGAGATGTTCTTTGGCTGCAGTCATGGCCATCTCACTCGACCTTTTACATTGGAAGCATCGAGCTATAAGGTCTGTCTCGATTGCGGAAGGCATTTCCCGTACTCACTGGAGAAAATGCGGCTACTGCATGCGTGGGAAATAGCGAAATCGCCCGCAGCGGATATCGTGCCCATCCTGGTAGAGTCCGGGCTTTCCGAGCAAACGGGTTATCACCGCAGCAAAGCGGTTGCGTAGTTCGTTGAGTCATGCTGGCGCGAACGTAGCGGAATGAAATCTGCCTCACGGAACGAAGGGCAAACTTGCTACACTATGGCAACCTTGGAACGATAAGGTGTTGTCATAGCAAATTTCGCTCCAACTCGAATTGTTTCCCTCGAAGCCCTGACAAAAATCTACGAGAGCAGGCAACGCGTTGTGGCCGTCGATCAGATCGACTTGTCTGTTCCAACAGGCGGAATCTTCGGCTTGCTGGGGCCGAACGGCGCCGGGAAAAGCACGACCATCAGCATCTGCACGACCCGCTCCCTACCTACATCAGGGCGAGTTGTCATTGCAGGTTATGACGTTGTTGCGAAGCCCGCTATGGCCCGTCGCAAAATCGGAGTGGTTCCGCAATACAATACGCTTGACCGCTCATTGACAGCATTTGAAAATCTCTTCTTCCACTGCCGCTACTTCGGAATGAGTGACTCCACGTCGAAGAATCGAGCGAAGGAGTTGTTGACGCAATTTCGCCTCGCGGACCGTGCCAAGGCGTTCCCCAGCGAATTATCCGGAGGACTGGCGCAGCGCCTGCTGGTCGCGCGCGCGATCGCTCATTATCCCGCGGTTCTGTTCCTCGACGAGCCAAGTGCCGGCCTCGATCCGCAAAGCCGCCTGGCAATGTGGGAGTCGATCCGAGGACTGAAGGACCAAGGGATCACCGTATTGCTGACCACCCACTACATGGAAGAGGCGGAAGCGCTGTGTGACCGCGTGGCGATCATCGATCACGGGAAAATTCTGATCGAAGACACTCCGGAGCGGCTGAAAAATGGCCTTGGGATTCAAACGGTCTATGGGCTGGATGTGCAACACGTCGATCAACGCGAGGAACTGGCCACCAGGTTGCGTGCGGTATCCCATGTCAGCTCTGTTGAGTCGACACCAACAGGCGTACGCGTCTATACGCAGGGAGCGGAGGGACTGCTCTCCACCATTGTCACGGAGGCGCAGGCGTATGGCCTGCGCGATATCTCCATTTCGGAGCCTTCCCTGGAAACAGTTTTTATCCACCTGACCGGGAGGGAGCTGCGTGAGTAAAACTGGCAGCTCCGTGATCGCCACCCCCAATCCGAATGGTTCCCCTGCTACCGCAAGACTCTATGTACACGCATTCTGGGGGCTGCTGCTGCGCGACTTTCGCGTGCTGCGGAGGGAACTCGGCCCGTTTGCTGTACGTGTGGTCATGAATCCATTGCTGTTTCTTTTTGTCTTCACGTATATTTTTCCCCGCATCGGACAAAGCTTCGGGAGTTCGTCCGGTGCCGGCGGCATAAATTTCGGCACAGTGCTGCTGCCTGGGCTGATGGCGGTGGCCATCATGTTTACCGGCATCGCCGCGGTTGCGCTGCCGCTTTCAACAGAGTTTGGCATCACGCGCGAGATCGACGATCGGGTGATGTGCCCGCTTCCCGTTTCCGGCGTGGCGATTGAAAAGATACGCTTCAGCGCGCTGCAATGCATTCTTTCCGCGCTGATTGTGTTTCCTCTGGCCTATTTCATTCCGTCGGAGCCGGTGCATGTCCATGTCGGCAGCTATTGGTTTTTGAGTGCCGTTGTGCTGCTGGCCAGCCTGGTCTCGGGCGCACTCGGCTTGACCATTGGCACGACTGTCGAGCCTCGACAGATTGGACTGATCTTTTCCGTCGTAGTGGTGCCGATTACGTTTCTTGGCTGCGTATATTATCCATGGGCGCTGCTGCGGCATATTCCCTGGTTGCAATATGCCGTACTGTTGAATCCCATTGTGTACATGAGCGAGGGATTGCGCGCTGCATTGACCCCTGCCCTGCCTCATATGCCAGCGCGGCTGATTCTGAGCGCACTGGTTCTTTCCGTCTTGATTCTGGGATGGGCCGGCATTCGCGGCTTCCTGCGCCGGGTGATCGGTTAGAGAACGAGTGGTTTCCAACTATGCAGAGTACGTGTCCAAAACTGGCAGCAAGTCTGAAGGAGCGCGGACAGACTCCGGCAGTTTCAACTCCGGCATGGGCTTGGCTTCAAACAGCTTGCGGCATGGGATCGCCAGCCAGCGCGCCATGCGGGTCGCCTTCTGGCGACGGGCGCTGTCGGTGGAAATGCCGGTCTTCGCGTACATCTGCCGGTACAGCTTGGAGATGAAGAGAAACGCCAGGCGCCCTTTGATGCCGGTCACGCAGCGGGAGCGCTTCCAGATTTCCGGCAGGCTGTAGAAATCGTCCCAGACGCCCTGGGTGCGCTCGCGAATTTCTTCCGACGACATGATGGCGTGCGGGCTGAACATCTTGGGCCGCACGGCTGCCGGAATCAGCCAGTGGCGCGTGATGGGAATGCCGCCCACCTGCATGACATTTTCACCCAGGTTCTTTTCCCAGCGATCGAAGTCGATGGTGCCGGGAAAGGGAGTGAGCATGACAAATTGAGCAAAGGTAATGCCGGCGCGCTTGGCCAGCTCCGCCGTCGCGGCGAAGGTGTCCGGACGGTCGGAAGAGAGCCCGAAGATGAACGATCCGAGGACGTGGACTCCGTGTTCCTTGAATGTCTGTAGCCGCTTGATCAGGTTGTCGCCGGAGAGGTTGAAGTCCTTGAAGACGGCCTTGAGCCCTTCCGCGGTGGCCGACTCGACACCCACCAGCGCGCCTTTAATGTTGGCCTTGCGCATGGCATCGAGGAATTGAACGTCCTCGCCCGCTTCCATGGTAATTTGCGTAAAGAACACCATGTCTTTGGGTAGCATGGACAGCTTGCTCATCAGCTCAAACCGCTCGGAGCGGATACCCTGCAGTTCAGCAACGCGGGCCGTATTGCCCTGTTGCTCGGCGAGTCGAAGATCGGCGAGGCTGACCGGGTAGAAATTGTCGTCGGCCAGCGCGATAAAACGAAAACCACGGCGGCGCAGATCGACGATCTCGCGCACCACGACGTCGGAAGTCCGCGGACGCGGTTTTTGCCCGTCGGTACGCCAGACGGAGCAGAACGAACAATGTTTCGGGCAGCCTCGCACGGTTTGCACGGAGGCCCACATATATTTGTCGCGCGGCGCCAGGTCCCAGCGCGCCTGGATGAACTGGTCGCCGGAGATTCGGCCGCCGTCGTAGACCGTTTGGGCCGTCCCCGCAAGCAGGTCCGCGATCACTTTGCCCCAGATCACATCGCCGTCGCCCTTGACGATGGCGTGAGCGCCGCCGAGTTCCATGGCTTCGTTGGGATAAAGAGTGGCGTGGATGCCGCCATAGACGACGAAAGCGCCGCGTTCGCGCGCGATTTTTCCCAGTTCCATGCCGCGCAACGCATTGCCAGTATGAATGCCGATGCCAACCACGTCTCCAGGCTGGACACTCTCCGGCTGGAACCGCTCCAGAGTTTCATCGGTAATGAGTGGATCGCCGTATTTTGCGGGGGTGGCTGCGGCGAGAACATACAGCCAACGAGGGGTAATGACGCCAATTCCAAAGGATGAATCGCTGGGGTTTACTAAATGTACGCGCATGATTTGAGGATCTCCTTCCGGTTGGCATTGCCTGCGCTCAATCAAAGGAAATCTTCGGTTCAATCTGGCGAAGCTTCCGACACCAGCAATGTGTCGGAGACGTTCACTATCTGAAGGGAACACTATCCCACGGACGCAACAACCGTATCTGCGAGTATGGCTCGCTGTTCTATCCGTTGTCAAAAATCGACAATGCAGGTGTCATGTTTTCTGGCGGTCAGATTTTGTCGCAAGCCGCGAAACGAAAGGGCGGGCAGCGCTGAAACGCCCTGTAAAAACATTTCGCTTCGCGGCACGGCGGACGGGGCGATCCATATCGCCGGGTAAGGCTCAGTGCGTCCCGTCGCCTCCCCACGAAAATTGCATTCCCGTACGGAAGTTGAACGGCAACGCCGGATAGCCCAACACTTCCTGATAGTGCTGGCTCAACAAGTTATCAAACACGGTGTAGCTGGAGATGTGCCGATTGATACGGAGATGGGTTGTCAATCCAATGTTTTGGTAGGCCGGGTCGAGGTTGCGATTCGGCAGCAACAGCGTGGTTCCGCCATTGGCGTCGGTCAAAAACGTACTGTCGTCGCGTCTGCCGACAAGCGTGCCCGTCATTTCCGCATACCAGCGACTTCGCGCGTAAATGACCGCGTAGTAGCCGGTGTGCGGCGCGCGCCGGAAGGGACGCTGGCCGACCAGCGGCGAGTAGGCCCCAATGGGCGTGTTGGGATATTTCGGGTTATAGGATGGAAAGGAATTGTCGCTGGAAAACGACTTCTGCACGGTGGAATTCAATAGCGTGTATCCGCCGCGGACAAACAACCGATTCGTGATGCGATACTCGGCGCTGCTCTCCATGCCTTGAGCGTTGAAGCTCAACGAATTGATATAGGCGCCGAAGGAAGTGTTGGCAATCGCCTGCTCGACCGCCTGCGGAACGCCGAGCTGCAACAGCGCCGGAGCATCGACAAACTCAATCTGCTTGGTGAAATTGTTGTGATAATAGCCGCCGTGGACCAGCGCCCGAGTCCCAAACATGTGCTGGTCCACGCCTGCTTCATAGGTACTGGTCTGCTGCGCGCCCACCTGAGTAATACCGTGCTGTGCGATCAGTTGTTGGCCGTTCGGCAGCGAGTTCAGCACGTCGTAAATGGAGCCGTTCTGCTCGGCAATGGTCGGCTCCAGAATGCCTTGCGAGTAATTGAATCGAAGTTTGGTGCCGCTCAAGAGGCCGTCGGCAGTCGGCTTGGAAAGATAGTAGGCCGCGGTTGCATGGGGCGTGGGCTGAAAACCGAACACGGAATAGTATGGAAGGTCGGTCCCGGCGCTGTAATACAACCGGTTTGCCATGCTGCCGGAGGCCTGCAGGATGTAGTCGTAGTTGCCGCGATGGGCCGATTGCGGGAAATAGTCGTAGGCGGTGTAGCCGCGTTCCGACTGATAGCGAAACGCAGCGAACGCGGTCAATTTATCGTTCTTTTTAT
>JAJZCA010000121.1 GCA_021798735.1 Acidobacteriota bacterium
TCGTAGAGAGATAGGGCGTAGATCATGCATTGCTCCTGAATTGTGTGTGGGGGATGGTCGGGTGGGATGCAGGGTTATCGGGACGCGCGGTGACAACCGCCGGAATCGGCCGGATACCAGTCGATCTCCAGATCCGCCATCGCAGCCTCGTCTTCGTTGAAGGATTCTGATTCGTTGTCGTAGGTATCGAGTTCGATGATTTCTTCGATCTCGATGTCCTCCTCTTCATCTTCATCGCTGTATGGATACATTTCTTCTCCTTTCGTGTGTGTGCTTGCAGGTGTGGCCAATACGCCAGAGTCCAGGCAGGACCGGACAAAGGCATCTCGACCGAACGGATCGTCCCGGACCGGCAGTCCGGTTCCGCATTTTCAGTTGTGGAAGGATCTCGGTAAGAACCGGGAAGCGGCAGATCGTTCCTGCCCAGTCGCCTCTGCCTTATAGACACAAGCAGCGGTCTTCAATCAGAGCCAGCAGAATTCTGGAGTGCCCGGCAAATTCTGTACCAGTAGGAGTGAGACAAACTGGTATGGAGCCTGAAATGGGCAAGGCAAGGAAGCACACGCCGGAACAGATTGTGAATATTCTGCGGCAGATTGAAGTGGCGGTGGCGAACGGAAAGACACACTCGTTGGCAAGCCGGGAGGCCGGGATCACGGAGCAGATCTACTACCGCTGGAGGAAGGAGTACGGCGGTTTGAAGGTGGACCAGACCAAGCGGCTCAAGGAACTGGAGCAGGAAAACGAGCCTCAGCCATTGAGTGCTCGAGGGTTTCCTGCCCCCATGCATCCACAATACAAAGCTAATGCGTCAAACGGCTTTCGAGCACGCTGGCTTGTGCCATGAACTTTTGTGGACTGCGCTTGGCCAGCTTTTCCAGATTGCTCAGTTTCCAGCGAATTCCCGGCAGATCGGGGAAATGCGTTGTTCCCAACAGATTCCACTCCGGCTGATTGCGCACAAACGAAATCAGGAATTTGCGTTCGTCCGCATCCAGCCCCTTTTGTAGCTCGTGAATCAGGCGATCCCGCGTAGCGATCAACTCCTCCAGAGCGACCGGCTCAGCGGTCATTCCCTTGAACGTCCGCTCATATTCCTGGCTAATGTCACGGGGGACCGGGAAAAGCACTTCATGAACTGGACGGTTATGGCAGGCAAGGTAAACAACAAATGAGCGCCGGATGGCCGGTGTAATCCCTTCATGCGCGAAGAGCTGCATACAGTCAAACAGGTCGCGGGGATGTTGCCGGTCCATCGCGGCGACCAACTTGCCGCCATAGAGATCTTCGGTCGAGACGACCGGCAGCTCAAGATCGGCCATCAGCGCTTCGCGCGCTTTGGGAACGAGAGTGGCCATGCGAACCGGATACACGGTTCCGCGCATCACGAAGTTCACTTCGACTTTCACTTCGATGGCGCCGCGCCGAATCAGCAGTTTGGTTTCTCCGGCGTCGGCCGATGCGACGGTATGCGTCAAGAATCCCCGAGCATTCAGGCGCTCCGCGGCGTTGCGTATTGCTTCGTTGATGCTGGCCAGAGCCGCCTCACGCGGCAGCGTATGGTCAGGAAAAACCAGATCGAGATCGACAGATAGGCGCGGCAAGTCGCGCACAAACATGTTGATGGCCGTGCCACCCTTGAGAGCAAAAACACCATCTTGAAAAACAATGGGCGCGACCTGTGTCAGCAGCCTAGCCGTGTCGAGATAGATTTGGTTCATGGTTTGAGCACCAGTAGTCCATCTGGGGAGCGTGCGACCCAGGGCCGCGCACTACCGGTGGGTAGTTCTGCGGCATCAAGTTTCTGCGCCCAAGGAAGCGAAGATGCACGTCCCAGTTGAAGACAGAGTCTGACTGTTTTGACGTTTGTGCAGCGTTTCAGCAACTCTTGCAGCACTTCGGCGCGCAGGTTGAAGGTGCTTTCCATCAACTCTTTCGCTTCCTGAAGCGGCTGACGAACTCCAACCTCGCTGAGCAGCTCAAGCATCGCCCGCTCTGGCGCTGAAACCAGCGGCGCACCTTCGCGTCCTTCGAGCGCCGCGACGTGGAGCGGCTTTTCCGTCGGCTCAGTAAAGAGTCGCTTGCGGTGATACTCCGCCGGAAAACGCTCGGTGAACCAGGCGGGCAGTTTGACCGCATTCGCACCGTAAAGGTGGAGTTGCTCCTGCTGAGCAACGTAATGGCGCACTCCGTACCAGTCCAGCGCGGTTTTACCGCCGACGTGGAAACCGGGGATCATCCGCTCCAATAGGTGCAAGGATGCGTGGAGGTTCGGTTCTTCGCCTGTTCGGACAAATACTCCCCGCGCCAGCCGATGCAGCCAACCAGATCGTACATAATGGACTGCCAAATCGGCCGACACCCCAAAAGCCGCCAGGTCCGCCGAGGTGAGCGGAGTTCCTGCAACCGTCTGAGCGTACAACTGTTTTAGTATTCTCTTTTCGGTCGTAGCCATACTGCGATTATAGGCATATTTTCAAATTTCCTTCAACTTGGAATGTTTTGTATTGTCGTAGCTGAACTACGACAATGGCAGCAATATGGCAACATTCGCACCAGTGCAGGCGACTTGCCAATTCTTCCCTAGCCAAAATCCGCCAGCTAGGAGGAGAACTCCGGCGATCAACCCGCCGCCGATGCAGGCCCAGATCAGCTTGCTCCAGGTGGTCTGCCCGGATAAAGGCATCTTTGCGTAAAGGATCGCGCCGAACTGCGCAGACCAGTTCCGCTGTTTCTGTTGTGGAAGGATCATGGGAAGAATCGGGGAGCGGCAGATCGTTCCTGCCGAATTGCTTCGGCAGGAACCTCTGCTCCGCCTCGGCTTCAGTCTCAATTGCGTCTGCCGGACTGACACAACTGGCGTTCTTCAATCAGGCCCGGCAGAATTCCAGAAGGTCCGATTCGTAGAGACGGCATGAACAATTTGCCCCCGCAAAAATGCACTTCAAGACCACGCAACTTTGAGATCGCGCCCCCGCAAGATTCTCTCTCTGACCCCGCAGAAACGGTGCCCGCCTCCTTTTTGGGGAGTGGCAAGACAGGCTCCCCAAGGAGCTCGAAAAGTACTACGCACCGCTCATCCGCGCACTTACGAACTACCGCGATGAAATATTTGCGAATTGCGATTTCAGGTTCTCGAATGGCTTCACGGAAGGGCACAACTCCAGGATTCGAACGCTGCACCGGATGATGCCGAGTGCTCGCATCAGGACACTCGATCACCATCTGATCATCCGGGCCGAGCTGCAGCGACTTGCGGAGGAGCGCGACGACAGTCGCACTCCACGCGGTGACAAAGGATGCTCTGCTGCACTGGACGCCGACGGCGACAATGCTGAGCAGTTTTCTGCTTCAGCAATCCAATCAAAGGTTCCCCCGCAGACGGAATCCATCGGACAACCGACTGACAACACTGAGCGGAGTAGTGCATAGCCCTGTACTAGCGATGACCATGAAGCTCTCAAATCCGGAGGAGCAGCAGGTAACGATGGCGCGTTCAGATGCGCGCGCTACTGATGCCGCTGGTACTTCCGTCGATCCGTTGTCCGTTTTGCAACCGCAGGATAAACTCGTGGCAGCGACACCGGTCAGGCGGACTGGAAAATCAATGTCCCGCCGAACTGGACAAAATGGCCACCTCGAACGAAAGGGCAAGTATTGGGTCGTTCGTTGGTGGGAGGATGTATTGGGTCAGAATGAACGGATCCACAGAAGTGCAAAAATCTGCCCTGTCTCTGGGCCTGGAAACCTGACCAAGTCAGAACGTGAACGCCGCGCTCGGGAGATTGTCCGCGAAAGCGGAGCCGACACGGAAGAACATTTCAACCAGGCTGTAAAGCATCTCCAGATGTGTGTCACCTTCAGCGAACAGGCCGAACTCTGGTACTCCGCTGAAACAAATCGCATCCGGAAGCCCGTTGCAGCCGCAACAAGGGATTTTTGGAGAGGTTCGTTGGATAACTGGCTGATTCCGCACCTTGGGACGTTGCCAGTCTCGGAAGTGAACAACAGTACAGTAAAACCACTCGTTCGCGTTATGGCTGAATCAGGCCTGAAGCCGAAGACGATCAAGAGCTACATCGGCATCGTCAAGCAAGTGGTTGCATCTGTTGTAAACAAGGATGGCGAGCAAGTTTACCCACGCAAATGGAGCAGCAAGTTCATGGATATGCCAGTAGTTGAAAAGAAGAAACAGAACAAGCCGGCATTCACTTCCACTGTGATGACAGGGCTTGCGAAGTATCGGTATCCAAAGATGCGGATGCTTTTTATACTCTGTGGAGCATCAGGGCTTCGGATCGGAGAAGCGCTTGGGATTGACATCGCCAGGCACATCTCACCGGATTTCCGGACCATCCGCGTCAGGCGGAAGGCGAGAAAGGGCAAGATCGAAGAGCGCGTCAAAACAGATGCCTCTGATCGCAAGGTAGACCTGGACCCACGGATAGCTGATTTGCTGAAGGTGTTCGTGGGAGATCGCAAGACCGGGCTTCTGTTTGAGTCGGAAAACGGAACGCCGCTTCTTGAAACCAACATCCTGCGGCGCCATCTGCACCCGGCGTTGCACCAGCTTGGATTTGTGAACGAATTTACCGGCAGTCACAAGGCAGGCACCCACGCCTTCAGACGGTTCCGCAATACGTATTTGCGCAGCCGAACTGGATGCCCCGAAGCAGTTCGAGACTACTGGCTTGCCTGGTCATCCGATTCCGACGAGGGCGGTATGAGCAAGCATTACGACGCAATCGACGCGGACGATGCAACCCGCCTGGAATGGGCGGAAAAGTGCGGAATCGGCTTCGAATTGCCTTCAGTTGTCCCCCATGTCCCCCAAAATGGCACTTTCGACGACGTGACGAAAGCCGCGTAAGTCATTGAATCTGTGAGAGAAAGAATGGTCGGGGAGAGAGGATTCGAACCTCCGACCCCCTGGTCCCGAACCAGGTGCTCTACCAGGCTGAGCCACTCCCCGTACCGTTTGCGCGACAGACAGCCCTCCTGGTCGTTCAAGGCTGCATGGAACTGCGACGCGCTCCACTAAGTGTAGCAGAAAAAAGCGGCTCGGCTGCCACGCCGATCATGATGTGGAGTTGCCGGAGTGAGGAAAGAGAAAGCGCAGCAGCGGACGGACGCGTCGCGCCCAGCTTGCTTCATCGTGCGTGCCGCCGTCGATGCGTTCAAAGTGCAGCGTCTCGCCATCGCGCCAACCTTCCTTGAGCAACCGGCGAGCCAGCGATTCGGCATCGCGCAGGGTCATGCGGCCTTCGTGGTCGCCGGCGTCCAGCCAGATGCGCGGTCGGGTTTCGATCTCTTCCGCACGACGATGGACAAAGGCGAGGATGTTTCTTCGATTCCACCAGACGCTGGGCGAAAGAATCGCCAGCCGTCCAAAGAGGTGCGCATATTCAAGGCCCAGATACAGCGAAACCAGGCCGCCGAGCGAGGAGCCGCCGAGTCCTGTCGACGCGCGATCGCCGCGTACACGATACTGCTGCGCAATCCAGGGCATCAGTTCGCGCGTGAGCAACAGGCCGTAGGAAGCTGCTTCGCCACCGCCCATGCGCCAGTCGGCGACGGGCGTGTATTCAGCCAGTCGACGGTCGCCCGTGTTGTAAATGCCAACGATGATGAGCGGCTCGACTTCCCCGGCGACGATGGCCGCGTCGGCGGCTTCACGCACCTGCCAGGTTCGTCCGGCGACAAACGAAGTTGCCGGATCGAAGAGGTTCTGTCCGTCTTGCAGATAGAGCACCGGATAGTGGCGCGAAGGATGGTCGTCGTATCCAGGCGGAAGATAGACCACGATATCGCGGTCGTCCGGCAGGAAGCCGCTACGAAAACGGCGATGCAGATGCAGGCGCGGATGACCGGTCGAGGTGGCTTCCCGGTGAGCGGAAGCGGTCCCGTGCGCGAGCGGGTGATGCTGCGTCGGCGACTGCGCGACGGCCTGCCGCCTTTCCGCCAGGTGATTTCCGCTCGACTCGTTCCAGCCTGACCTATTCTGTTCTGACGCGCTCAAGCCCGACTTGTCCTCCATTTCCGCTCTTCAGCGGAGAAAATCTTCAGTCCGGTCATCGATTCCCTGCTCCGAAACGCGGGTAGCGGCTGGTAGAGTTACACCCAACGGAGACCGAATTTTTATGATACGTGAGTACCACAAGTGGTTTTCCTCACGGCTGGGCCGCGAGATGGAGTTGCTCGTCTTTGGCCACGGCGGATTGCCCGCGCTGGTCTTTCCCACCTCCGGCGGACGGTTCTTTGAGTTGGAGGATCGCGGTCTCGTGGGGTCGCTGGCCGGCAAGATCGACGCAGGCCAGTTGCAGCTCTACTGTGTCGACTCGGTGGACATGGAAAGCTGGTACAACCGCGCGGTTCCGGCTCGCTGGCGAATCGCGCGGCACGTGCAGTACGAGTCCTACGTCATGGAAGAAGTGGTGCCGCTGATGCGGACAAAGAATCCCAACCCGAAGCGCATGACGATCGGGTGCAGCTTTGGCGGCTACCACGCGATGAACTTTGCGCTGCGGCACCCGGACCGCTTTACCGGAGCGCTGTCGATGTCAGGCGCTTTTGATATGACGCGCTTTTTGCAGGGATATAACGACCAGGATGTCTACTTCCAGACGCCAACCCAATATCTGCCCAATCTGAGCGATCCGTGGTACTTCGATCACTATCGGCAAAACCAGTATGTGCTGGCGACAGGCTGGGATGACCAATGTCTGGGAGCCAACCAGCATCTGGATGGCATTCTTGCAAGCAAAGGGATTCCGCACCAGTTGTTCATCTGGGATGCGTGGAATTCACACGACTGGCCCACCTGGGAACGAATGTTGCACGCCTATCTGTGAAGCCAAAGCCGCAACGCACGCTGAAGATTACCCCCGCATCCTGCCTGCCCATGAGCTTCTTTTCCTGGCATCGCAGCTTTCCATCAACCCCACCGCGCAACCCCACCGCGCGCCATCCTTATACGAGTTCTCTCGTGCATCGGGCTGCCATCCACTTTTGGCGAAGTGAGCCGCATATCCCGATGCCGAATCACGCCGAGGGCTGATAGCATGGCTGAGGTTTCTTGAGGGGTGAGTCGATGGATTCTCAGCGCGTGTTTTCCGCAGAGCAAGGCAGCGTCGGGGTGATTGGATCGGGCACAATGGGCAGCGGCATTGCTCATGTCTTTGCTCGATCGGGTTTTGCGGTCTTCCTCTGCGATGTTTCTGCCGCGCAACTGGAGCGCGCGCAAACGTCCATCCGCGCCAATCTGGCGCGTGAGGTGAAGAAGCAGAAGCTGAGCGAGCCGGAGGCTGAAGCCGCGCTGGCGCGCATCACGTGGACAACCGATCGCCAGGCGCTGCGCGAAGTCAGACTGGCGATAGAAGCGGCGACCGAACGATTTGAACTGAAGCGGCAGATATTTCAGGAACTGGACGCGCTGCTCTCGGCAGAGGCGATTCTGGCGACGAATACTTCGTCGATCTCGATTACGCGACTGGCCGGGGTCACCCGGCGGCCCGAGCAGGTGATCGGGATGCACTTCTTCAACCCGGTGCCGGTGATGGCGCTGGTGGAGGTGATTCGCGGATTGCAGACATCACAGGCGACGTATGAGACGGTGGACGGACTGGCGCGGGCGCTCGGCAAGACTCCCGTGGAGGTGAACGACGCGCCGGGCTTTGTCTCGAATCGCGTGCTGATGCCGCTGATTAATGAAGCGGCGTATGCGGTGATGGAAGGCGTGGCGACGGCAGAGGCTGTCGATCAGGTCTTTCAACTTGGCATGGCGCATCCGATGGGGCCTCTGACGCTGGCCGACTTCATTGGCCTGGATGTCTGCGTGGATATTCTGCGCGTGTTGCAGGAGGGCCACGGCGATCCGAAGTACAGGCCGTGTCCTCTGCTGGTGCGGATGGTGGATGCCGGATGGCTGGGACGCAAAAGCGGGCGCGGATTCTATACGTATCCATGAACAGCGGTCGAGCACATGAAGGCTGCCAAAATGGATCGAAACCTGGTTGATCTATTACGGACAGGCGATCAATTCGCACCCACTCTTCCACAGCCGGGCGAGCCAGAGCGGGCTATGCTTTATGCATGGTGCAGTTCACGGTGCTGGCGTCGGGATCGAAGGGCAACAGCGCGCTGCTGTCCACCTCGTCCACGCGCATTCTCGTCGATGCCGGGCTGAGCGGGCGGGAGCTGTTCCGCAGGATGCGTTTGGCCGGGCATGAGCCGGCGATGCTCGACGCCATCGTGATTACGCACGAACACTCCGACCATGTGCAGGGCATGGCGGCGATGGCGCGGAAGCTGAACATTCCCGTCTATCTCACCGAGGGCACGCACCGGGAGTGGACGCGGCTGGTGCGCCCGAGGCAAAGGGATACGCGCCAAAGCTATACGAAGTGGATGGAAGAGTATCGCGCGCGCAAGGCTGCGGAAGCCGTGGCAGCGGAGCTGGCCGAATCACTGGAAACGCCAGAGGTTCAAGACTCGCCAGAAGTTCTAGATTCGGCAGAGATGCAGCAGCCGACCGCCTCGGCTTCGGTCGAAGAGGCTTGCCAAAAGGATCCGGCGCGTCTGCCGGAAGTGCGCTACATCCAGGCCGGTGAGCGGTTTGCGGTGGGCGATATTCAGGTCCATCCTTTCACCATTCCGCATGATGCCGCCGACCCGGTGGGATATGTGTTTTGCGCCGAGGGTGTGCGTCTGGCGGTGGCCACGGACCTTGGCTACGTGCCGCCCAATGTGGCCGCACAGCTTCAGGATTGCAACCTGCTGATGCTGGAGTCGAACCACGATCCGGAGATGCTGCGGGATGGGCCGTATCCATGGTCGGTGAAGCAGCGCGTGCTTTCGCGCGTGGGGCACCTGTCCAACGATGCAGCGGCGGAGTTTCTGGAGCAATCCTGGGATGGCCGGGCGGAGTGCGTGATCCTGGCGCACCTGTCGGAGAGCAACAACCTGCCGGAGCTGGCGCGAATGGCGGCGGAACGAGCGCTGGCCAGCCATTCCGCGGGGTTGTTTGGCCGCAAACTGCTGCTGGCCAGCCAGGAAGAGCCGCTGGAGACGGTAACTCTGTAAGCGAGGGAAATGCCTGCAACGGAGAAAATCTGAGGCATGGAGACTCAAAATACGTTACTATAGTGTTACCGAAGGTGCGCTTCTGGCTCGGATCGGTGAGCGAGCGAAGAGGACGCGCTGATTCAATGGATGTTTTGCTGGCTGATATATGGTTTCTGATCTCTCCCCGATTCAGGCAATTTTCCGAACCCATTCCAGGGCAAAGCGAGTCTAAAGAATATGGCAGGAAGCGGTTGTACGGATCGAGTGATTGGCGCTATTCTGCGCAGTTGGCGATACGATATTTCGGCGATTTCGCCGGAGATGCGGCGCGACTATGAACAGCATCTGGCTGAATGCGCACATTGCCACGCGCGGCAGAAGTTTCATCGCACACTCGATGGCTCACTTGCGGTTCTGACTGCGCTCTCGATGCTGTCGTTTCTGTTTGCGCTGGCGGTGTTGCAGCGCGTCAAATTCCTGGAGCATGTGGCTTTCAACATCCTGCATCTGGAAGTGGTTTCCATGTACCAGATGCTGGTTTCGGCGGCAGTGGCGGGTCTGATCTTTTCGCTGATCGCCTTTGTGCTGGTGATGACGACGACACCGGCGCCGACGTATC
>JAJZCA010000122.1 GCA_021798735.1 Acidobacteriota bacterium
GCAAACTACTGGTGAGCTTCGAGAAAACAGCGGACAGCTACGTTGCTCTTTTATCACTGGCCGCCGCTATGATCTGCTGGAGACAAACAGTTTCTATTTACGGATAAGTTCTTAGAATGGTGGAGACCTGATCCGTCTACGCGGTGCCTCCGATCACGAGCAGGGAATCGTCAACATGGGTACGAAATAGTTCACATGCGGACAGGTTGTTGCCTACTCACAGGGCATTTTCTTCCTGAAGAATCGATCTGATCGCATCAGAAACCCTGTCTACCAGTACCGGAGTCATTCGATTGAAAAACGGGAGGGCGATTGTCCGCTGCGCGATGGTTTCTGTGATCGGCAGGTGTGATGGATGCACCTGCGAGAACGCTTCATAGGCGGGCTGATGGTGGATGGGCGCAAAGTATCGCCCTGCTGCGATTCCTCGTTCGGAGAGGCGATTCACAAGACAATCACGGAGTTCTGCCGGAGCCTGTTCGGCAATTCGAATGACATAGACAAACCAACTGACGGTTCGATCAGAGAAGTGGGCAACCGGACATTGAATCGCAGAGAACTCCACGAGTCGCTGACGGTAGAGTGCGGCTACATGTGCGCGAAGGGCGAGGATGGATTCGAGGCGCTTCAATTGGGCGATGCCCAGAGCGCAGGCCAGTTCGGAGAGTCGATAGTTGAATCCGAGTTCACGATGCTGAAACCAGCCTTCTGTCGGATAACGTCCTTGATTCCTCATCGCTCGTATCCGATACGCGAGTTGCGGATCACGCACAAGCAATGCGCCTCCTTCGCCTGTAGTGATCTGCTTGTTCGGATAAAAACCAAAGACGGCGATATCCCCGAATGTGCCGACGGGCATACCACGATAAGTGGCGCCGATCGCTTCGCACGCATCTTCGATGAGAAACAGATGATGTCGTTGGGCAATTTCACAGAACGCATCCAGCTCTGCCGGGACTCCAAACGTATGAACGACAACCATTGCGCGTGTGCGCGGAGTGATGGCAGCTTCGACCAATGCGGGATTCATATTCCATGTATCGGGATCGATATCGACAAACACCGGCACGGCACCCTCATACAGCACAGCATTGGCCACGGCAATGAAGGTGAAAGACGGCACGATGACTTCATCGCCAGGCCCTATCTTCAACGCACGGATTGCAAGATGCAGGGCTGCCGTGCCGGAACTGACCGCAATCGCTGAAGTTTTGTGATGGCGCTCTGAGAGAAGTGCTTCAAACTCTTCCAGTCCTGGACCAAGACTGAGGCTGTTGGTTCGCAAGACCGCAGTGACAGCTTCAATTTCAGCTTCGGTAATGTCTGGTGCAGAGAGTGGAATGCTGTGGATCACAGGACCTCGATTTCATCGATGGGCTGCACCGGTTGCTTGATGAGCAGACGATCCAGTGGAACGGTGGCCAGAACGCCTGCAATCATCTCTGCGGCGCATCCACATCCATAGGGATTGATCATATTTTCGAGACTGTTTCGAAAATCATCACTTAGAGCACGAGAGATCGCATCGAGAATTGACGATTCGGTTGCCTCGGCATTGACGATGTTGCGTGCCTGCTCGCGGCCCTGCTGACGCATTCCGATATTGACGGTGGGCAGTGCATAGGATGCCGACTCCATAATCCCACTGGAGGAGTTACCGACCAGGAGATCAACGTTGCCAAGAAGACTCCAATACGTGACAGGATCGAGATTGACAAACACCCTGACCTTGTCCGTTGATGCGGCAAATGTTTGAGTCCGCTGAATCAGGCTGCGACTTCCGGCATCGGAGTTGGGATAGACAAACAGGATTTGCTCTGAAAGATGTGACAGGGCAGAAAAAAGCGCTTCGGCTTCATCCGTTGTGTCGCGATGAATCGTGACTGGATGGAATGCGACAAGAAGCGTGGTCTGAGTCAGATCGAGAGAGAGTTGCTGCTCCAACTGCTCACGCGTAGAGAGCTTGCTTCGCCTCAAGTGATCAAGCGCTGGAGCGCCGGCGTGGTGGACTCGCCACGATTCCTCTCCCATGGCAATCACGCGTCGTCGCGCGAGGGCGGTAGAGGTGAAGTGGATATGTGCAAGTTTGGTGAGTGCATTACGGACGGCATCGTCAATGGCTCCCTGACTCACTTCGCCGCCTTCGATGTGTGCGATGGGGATGCGCAAGGCAAGCGCAACCGAGGCGGGTGCAAGCATCTCGTAGCGATCGGCAATGAGCAGAAGAATGTCAGGTCGCCAAGAACCAAGCGCATCGGCGAGGCCGAGTGTGGCCAAGCCAATCGTCTTCGCCATTCCGACATCGGAATCGGAACTGAGCAGGCACTCGATCCGGGCGATGATGGGAAAGCCGTCCTTTTCAACCTGTTGAACAGTCATTCCAAACTCTGCGGATAAATGTGCACCCAGAACGATGAGGCCAAGCTCCATATCGGCTCTCTGCGAAAGTTCAAAGAGCGGCCAATAGAGGTGGCCATAATCGGCGCGGGAGGTGGTCACGACTGCGATGCGTCTTTTCATCTCAATTTGCTCCAGGATGCATGCGAAGCTGTTGCAGCACAGTGCTGCTGGGCACGTAATCCGGTACCAGCGATTGCATGTGAGTCATGGCTTTTGAAAGGTCGCGAGCCGTTACAGCGATACGCAGAGTTTCAAGCATCGCATCGAGCGAAATCGTCTTCTCGATTGTCCGGCGTCTGGCGATCACTCGCAGGGAATCGTGAAAACTCTCTGCAAGAAGAACTTCATCCGCAGACCACAGCCTTTCATCCTGTTTTTCACCCGCGCTCAGTCCAATATAGCGAAGCGCGGAAGAGAGTGTTTCTCCCATACCGAGGTGGCCGGGGCCCATCCCTCGTGCCTCGCTTTCCTTGCGGGGATTACCCGTAGATTCTCTGGCTGACTCAGATGCATGAAACACCCCGAGAGAGGATGCAGGCGAACAATGGGCAAGAAGAAAACGAGCCAGCTCAACGATCGACTGGGATTGAAAAACAGCAGGAACGAGAGTGGCTCCAAGTGGAGCATCGATCGAAGCTGTCAGCAGCATGTCTACTGCTTCTTCCGGAGTAAGAAAGTATCGTTTCGCTGCGGGATGCGTGATGGTGACGGGCTGGTCGGCGGCAATCTGATTCAGAAATGCAGGAACGACGCTGCCGTGAGTGCCGAGTACATTTACCAGGCGTAAAACAATTCCGCCATGACCAATCGTGTCCATCTCCGCAACGTGCTTGGTCAAGCCAAGAACGCTTACGGGAGCGACTGCCTTATCGGTGGAAAGCAGGATCATTCGGCGGATCCGGTGTTCGGCTCCGACTCGGAGCAGGGTGTTGGTTGCGAGCGTGTTGTTGGCAATGGCGGCTAACGGATGTTCCTCAAGAAGTGGGAGATGTTTGTGGGCTGCGGCATGAAAGATAGTGTCAGGCGAAGTGGATTGGAATACATCTTGAAGCAATCGAATATCCGTAACGCTTCCAAGCCGTAATGTTGCTTGATCGACAAGGTCTTCGGCTGCGAGGCAAGCACGCAGGCGATAGAGCGCCTGTTCGGAGCTGTCGAGCAGTGTCAGTCTGCGCGGTCGGATGCGAGCGAGACGAAGACTGAGCAAACTTCCGATTGAACCACCGGCGCCAGTTATGAAAATGGATCGATTTCTGATTGCATCGAGAGCATCGCGTGTAGGCGCAGGCAATGCGGGGCGGCCTAGGAATTGATGCCAGTCAATACCCTTCTGGGACTGCGATGGATGGACCAGCACGCTCACGCGAGCAGTATATCCGGCGCAGTGCTACGGCGACGAACTCAATGGACTACGCACACGAATCCTGCAAATGAAGCCAACAAAGACGAAAGCTAGTAGACCAAAAGATCGATGTGCGGATGCAGCAGGAATTGAGAGAATTGTAAGAATTGCGTTTCAGATTTCAGCAGGTGTCTTAATATGTCCACTGGTTGGCGCGCACGCTTCAGCATGTATTGGTTTGTGTCATTGATATTGCAAGTGCAGCTCATATGGCTGGCTCCCGCGGCCAAAGCAGAACGACCTCATCCCTCTCGCCGCCATCAGCAAGCGATTCGTCTGAACAATGATGGTGTAGCGTGGATGAACCAGCAAATGACCAAGCGCGCGGAAGCGGCTTTTTCCGTTGCGCGGCAAAAGGACAACAACCTTGCAGACGCTGCATTGAATGACGGAATCGCGCTGCTCTATCTGGAGAAAATCACAGAGGCACAAGCCGCGTTGAAGCGGGCGGCGGAACTCGATCCAACCAATCCGCGCCCCTGGTACAACCTCGGTCTGGTCGATCGTGCAGCAAACGAGTTAAACGATGCTATTGCCAGTTTTTCTCGCGCAGTGACCCTCGATCCCCAGGATGCGGATTCCTGGTATTTCGAAGGCATCTGCTATCAGGACGAGAAGCAGTATGCGCCTGCGATGGCTGCGTTCCAGAGAGCGCTGACGATTGACCCCCATCATGCCTCCTCTGAATTTGCTCTGGCGCGTGTTCTGCAGCGTACAGGAAATCCACAAGAAGCCCGGAAGCACTTCCAGCAATTCCAACACCTCACCACGCGTAAAATCTCCTCGGCTCTCGGTGTCGCTTACGGCGATCAAGGGAGATTTTCTACGGCAGTCCCGGTTGTGGAGCAGTTGAAGCCGAATCCAATGACGACAGTGCATTTCGTCGCACGCTCACTGTCGAGCAGAGGTGGTTCGTTGACAGATGCTGCGGAAACTGCAAGCAGCGGTGGCGCCTGTGTGCTGGATGTGGATGGGGACGGACGCTATGACCTGCTGTTGATGCAGTCCGGCAAGAACGCCATTCAAGTCATGAGGAATCGCGGCGGAGGCAGGTTCGAGAGAGAGGCGGCAGCCGATCTGGGACTTGCCATCCAAGGGAATGCAGTTTCCTGTGCCGTGGGTGATTTCGACGGCGACGGCAGAGCGGATATTGCCATTGCTCTTGAAGATCGCATCGTGCTGTTTCGTAATCAAGGAGAGGGTCACTTCGTCGATGTCACTCAAGCTGCAGGAATCGTTCCGCGCAATCATCCTCGCGGCATGACCTTTGTCGATTTCGATCACGATGGTGACCTTGATCTGTTCATCACAGGCTCACCCTTACAAGCGGGCGGATCATCGAATGTTTTGTGGCGAAATAACGGGAACAGGACTTTTACCGACTGGACGACTCAAACCGGATTACAAGGTTTTGGAACGACGCAGGAAGCTACCCTCTCAGACATCAACAACGACCGCGCTGTGGACCTGGTGATTGCAGGAGAAGGCGCGGCTCCAACCGTCTACTTCAATCCCCGGGAAGGCGCGTTCCGAGCGCAAGGCATCACGAACAGCGCATTGCACAGTAACGCAATAGGGATGGCCATCTTTGATTTCAACAAGGATGGTTGGATGGATATTGCGGTTGCGGAATCAGGCAGTCCTGGAATTGCGTTGTGGAAGAACCTTGATGGTGAACATTTTGAGCGAGTCCCGCTTTCTGTTCCCGGAGCTATCCGCGCTTGGGGAGTAACAGCCATCGATTTCGATAATGATGGATGGCTCGATCTGGCAGCCATTGTGGAGACTGCGCACGGACCACACGTTCACATCTTTCGCAATTTGGGAGATGGCCGGTTTGCGGACGTGAGCCACGCGCTCGGTCTGGACGGGATTGTGTTGAAGGCGCCGCGAGGATTGATTGCCATGGATGTGGATGGCGATGGAGACGCGGACCTGATCGTCACTTCCGCAACAGCCCCGCCGATGCTTTTGCGCAATGATGGGGGCAATCGCAACCACTCGGTTCGATTACGGTTCAAAGGGCTGGCCGATAACAAGACGGGGATCGGAACAAAAGTCGAGGTGCTATCGGCTGGGAACTGGCAGAAATGGGAGATCGCGGGTGGGGAAGGATACCTGAGCCAGGGAGCGCCGGAGATTCTGGTCGGGCTGGGTTCGGCAAAGTCGATCGATATGGTGCGAATGCTGTGGCCGACGGGGGTTCCGCAGGATGAGATTGACGCGCCTGATTCAAAAACAATTCTTTACGCTGAAGCGGACCGACGTGGCAGCTCCTGTCCGGTGGTCTTTGCCTGGAATGGAAGTCACTACAGCCTGGTGACGGACAGTATTGGAGCCGCAGTTGTAGGGCACTGGTTCACGCCCCGGCGAAGAAATATTCCCGATCCGGATGAATGGATCAAGGTAAATGGCTCGCAGCTTGCACCGGAGAACGGGATGCTGAGTTTGCGTTTCACCGAACCCATGGAAGAGGTGAATTACATCGACCAACTGCGATTGCTTGCCGTAGACCATCCCGACGATACTGAGGTATATCCGGATGAACGATTCCTCGACAATCCTCCTTTTGCTTCAGGGAAAACCATTCTCACCCGGCAAGCGCGAGTCCCGGAAGCTGCATGGGGAGACAGCGGCGAGGACGTATTGCCGCTCCTGACAGATGCAGACCACCGATTCGTAAGTGACTTCAGCACGTTATCGTATGACGGCTTTGCGAAGCTGCATACGCTCACGCTGGACATAGGAACCCATCCTCGGAAGGAGCCATTGCGCCTGTTGTTGACCGGCTATGTGGATTACTTCAGCGCGAGTTCCCTGTATGCGGCCTGGCAAGCAGGAGTCGCTCCCATATCGCCTTATGTTGAGGTGGAGCTGACAGATGGTTCCTGGAAGCGAATCGATCAGGAAATGGGCTTTCCAGCTGGCTTGGAACGCACGATCGTGGTGGACCTGACAGGGAAAGTTCCCGAAGGAAGCCGACGAATTCGCATCATCACTAACCTCCAGGTCTACTGGGATCAAGCGCTTGTGGATACGACTTCGCCGGTCAAAGGCGAGTTACACGAAACGGAGATACCACTTGCTCGTGCGCGACTGCGATTTCATGGTTACCCGCTACAGTTGGAAGGCAATCACCACGGAGACTTGAGTTACAACTATGACAAAGTAAGTCTAACCGGACCTTTTCAGCGGCAACGTGGAAGCTATACCAGATACGGCGATGTCACCTCGCTGCTGACCTCGGCGGATAATCAGTTTGTGATTTTTGGCAGCGGCGAAGAGATAGCCGTGGAGTTCAGCGCTCGCTCCCTTCCGACCTTACCGCCGCACTGGAAGCGCGATTATTTCTTTTATGCCAATGGCTACGTAAAAGACATGGACTTCTATGATGCTTTGCCGTACACAGTGGCACAGCTTCCTTTTCATGGAATGAGCAAGTATCCCTATCCTGCCAGTGAATCCTTCCCGTCGGATGCCAGATCCTTGGACTATCAGTTGAAGTGGAATGATCGGTTCGAGACAGGCTCACCGAGCATGAGCTTCCGATTCGATTATCAATGGAGACCCTCGACGCCAGACGATCAGATGCCAGGTAGCACGGATCAGGATGGTGGGCGATGAGTTCCGTGGTCTTTTCATCCGCATTGCAGCAGTTGGCAATGCTGCGATCCGGCGCGATTTCGATTGTCGAGATTGCGGAAGCTCATATTCGGCAGATCGTCCGATTGAACGGGGAAATCAATGCCTTCGCCGATTTCGACGAAGAGCGAGTACGCACGCAGGCGAGGGTGCTTGAACGTCAGTGGATCTCGGATCGCGATTCCACTGGGCCGTTGCATGGTTTGCCGATGAGCTTGAAATCTTCCATTGCTACTGCGGGTTATCGTTGTGAGATTGGAAGTACGCTGCTTCGCGGAGAGACTCCGGTTGAAGATGCGGAAGCAGTGTCACGATTGCGCAAGGCAGGCGCGTTGATTCTCGGCACAACCAATTGTCCAGAGTTCCTGATGGCGTATGAGACGGAGAATCTGCTGCACGGTCAAACGCGGAATCCGTGGGATCTGGCGCGAACTCCCGGTGGCTCAAGCGGGGGCGAGTCGGCTGCGATTGCCTCTGGAATGTCGGCTGCCGGACTCGGCAGCGACAGTGGCGGATCCGTCCGCTTACCCGCGCACTTTACCGGAATCTGCTCGCTTAAACCGACGCCTGGGCGCATTCCAGGACGTGGACACTTGCCCCCTTGCAACGGACCTTTCAGTATGCTTGGCTCGATCGGCCCGATGGCGCGCACAATCGAAGATATCTGGCTCATCTTCGAAACTCTTTCTGGACGCGATTTCAGCGACCCGGTGAGTTATCCGTCCGCGAGCAGGCGACCGACACAGAGTGAATTGCGCCAGCGTACGATTGGTTATTTCGAAGAGGACGGATTGGTTCCCGTAACAGAAGAGACGCGCATCGCAATTCAGAATTCGGTCCATCTTTTAAAGCAGGCTGGTTTCCATGTGGAACCATTCTGTCCGCAGGCTCTGGAAGCGCTGCG
Organism: Acidobacteriota bacterium; assembly: GCA_021798735.1. GTDB lineage: Bacteria > Acidobacteriota > Terriglobia > Terriglobales > Acidobacteriaceae > JAKAAZ01. The sequence continues at coordinate 8,349 of JAJZCA010000122.1, forward strand.
GAAACTCTGGTGGAAATGTTTTGTGCAGTGTGGAGCGATGTTATACCAGCCCAAGATTCGCGGCCGAAACTCGGAGCTCAGTCCGATCTTTCAGGAATTTCTGGAGATTGCGCGGCAGAGCGGCGAGCTGGACGGAGCAGAGATGCTGCAATTATGGACGGATATGGATGTGGAGCGCGGCAAAATGCTGGAAGAGATGCAGCAGTATTCCGTACTCATTTGTCCGGTAGCCAGCATTCCCGCATTTCGCCATGGGGAGCGAAGTTGGGAGATCGGAGGAAAAGAGGTTTGCTACCTCGACGCTCTCCGACATACCCAGTGGTGGAACGTGCTGGGCGCTCCGGCTGCGGTGATCCCGGCCGGGCGCTCACCCGAAGGCTTGCCGATTGGCGTCCAGGTGATTGCCCGCCCGCATGAAGATGAAATTGCACTCGGAGTTGCTGCGGTTCTGGATCGGGAGTTTGGTTTTGTTCCACCACCCATCGCTCGCTGAGTCCTTCTAAAAGAACAGTCTCAGCGCGGATGGAATGAATCGTGGAGCACTTGCTTGCCGGGTTCTCCATTGCTTGCAAAAAACTGATCTCCGAAGTGCTGTCCGGAAGCGAGCACAGTGCGAAGCCGTTCAGGATTCTTTCCACTTTTCTGCTCCGCAAGTGTGAGTACCTTCAAAGCGGCCACCTGCGAGGTTCCAGCGGATAATCGAAAGACCCATGGCACATTGGTCGAGGTCAACGTTCGATCATCGGTGATCGCAATCACGGGCACAAAACTTTTCAGCGCAAGTTGCGTAGAGAGGTGCGCTGCGTCGCGGTCCAAAGCTATAACTGCCAGTGCATGCCGATCCATCAGCGCCTTCACCAGTTCTGCCGCAGCGATGCCCCAACTCTGGCCACTGTCAATCGGAATCAGTTCCCATCCGGGAGCAGTTGCGGCCGCAACGGAGACGCTGCGAACCGTCGCTTTTGCATGTGGACCAAAGACTGCGATGCGTATCGGCCCCGGAAGCAAATCCGGGACGGGGGGGCCATCAAAGCTGACTGGCGCTTCCGGTAAGTGAGCATAAGCTTTCACCAATGTTGCGGCTCTCGGATCTGCGATAGCGGCAGAAGTTGGCACAGATGCTTGCCGACGGTCAAATCGCTCCAGGCGATAGGTGATCACTCCATTCTCGACACGGCCCAGATACATCGGACTGATGTTCTTCAGATTCGGATCGTAGACCATGTGGCCGGTCACACCGTCGTAACTGCCAATCTGTGCCAATGCGTCGTGAATTCGCGCACGGTTCAATCCCGCTTCACAGATGGAGT
>JAJZCA010000123.1 GCA_021798735.1 Acidobacteriota bacterium
CTGGCGGCATAATTCGCCTGTCCCGCCTGCCCGGTTTCTGCCACCACACTGCTGATATTAATGATGCGTCCCCAGCGCGCCTTCAACATGCTGGAGGAGACGGCCTGTGTCAGCAGAAATGCGCCGGTCAGGTTTGTATTCAGCACCGCATTCCAGTCGGCGAGCTTCATCCGCAGCATCAGATTGTCTCGCGTGATGCCGCCATTGTTGACCAGAATTTCTATTTTTCCGTAGTGCGCAATCGCCGCCTTGGCGACCGCCTTGATGGAATCTTCGCTGGCCAGGTCCATTTCAAACGGCATCGCACGGCCTCCGGCAGCCTCAATTTCCGCCGCCACCTCCGCCAGCTTCGTTGCGTTGCGGGCCGCCAGCGCCACCTGTGCTCCTGCCTTGGCGAGGGCCACGGCGCAGGCGCGACCAATGCCCTGCGATGCGCCGGTGACCATTGCAACCCGGCCGTCCAATGAAATCATGCGGTTCACTCCTGAGTTTCAGTATTTCTATAGCCCCACGACATTACAAGAGTACATAAGGTTTCCAAGTGCGTTGCCGGCAACACAAGCGTACCCCTTTACGCCAGTGCCAGCACCGGCTCCAGTTGCCAGATGTACACTCGCTGCTCGCGGGCAAAGTGCAGCACAGGTGGAATATCGGGCAGGCGAATGCCGTGCGCATGGGGCAGGTCGTTCACTTCAATTTCGGCTTCGGCGGCTTCCAGCGGCCAGGGCGCATGGTGGATGTTGCCTTGCAGCAGGCGTCCGGCGCGATCATGCGTGAACAGGCAATAGCGCTCGGTCAGAAAATATTCGATGGTGTCGCGCGCGCTATGTCCGGCGGTCTGCGGGCCCATGCCGCGATAGGTAGCGCGGAAATTCACCGGGCCGTGGCTCAGCAGCCGGGAACTCTCATAATACAGCCAGCCGTTAGGCCGCTCCTCGACATGCATTTTCGCCCAGTAGTACGGCAGATGAAACCAAAGTCGCGCCGCCATCACTGCCGCTGGATTGGCCGCATCCAGGGAAAAGAAAAACACGCCGGGTGTACCGGTTCGCTGGTCGCGCACGTAAGTGCGAAGATTCAGTTCGGCAAATCGCCGAGCGCCGGGCACGCTACCCAGCCCGCGAAACCGGATTCGATCCATCGCGAACGGCACAATCCCCACCCAGCCGGTCCCGGCAAAACCGTCGACGATCAGCCCGGGCGGCAATAGCGATGCGATTTCTTCGGCGGCTACCGGCCAATGTGCAAACAGCAGGCTGTGCCAGCGCTGGCTCATCACCCAAGGGCGTTTTGGCATGGCCCATGGCCGGTCTGTCGCAATTGTAAGTACGTCGCCCATCGGTTCGTCCACTGGCTGACGGTGCTTCTGCCCCGTTGGGGGCCACGAGGCACCACCACCGCATACTACCTGCTTTTACCAGTCGAGTTGTATCAAAAGCTCCAAATCGCCTCTTTTATGACACGGGGATTGGCCTACGATACTCTGAAAGTCGACTTCCTTTCATTGAAACAGATTGGACCCAGAAAGCATGCCTCCCGAACATCCACTTCCTGCTTCCCCTAGCTCCGATGCCAGCGCTACTGAGGTCTACGCCATCCACGGCGCAGATCCTGAAGTTCTGGCCTACGCCATGGCAAAATATTCCCGTTCCGCGCTTTCCATGAAGCAGTCTTTGCGCGAATTGAACGCCCAGCGTGCCGAACAGTTCCTGAACACATTCTATTTCCAGTATGGACACCGCTCCATCGCTGACCTGGCGCACATTGCCTTTGCCGTGGAACGTTTGTCGCTGCTGGCGGCCATCGTGCTGGTCGATGAGCAGCGCTGGGACGGGCAGGAACGTTCCACCCGCTATCAGGACTTCAAGAAAAGCGGCTGGTATCTGCCGGCATTTGGTTCCGACGATGAGGCGCGGCAGTTCTATACGAAACATGTTGAGAAACTGTTTGCCGCGTATGAAGAGATTTCTCGCGGCGCGGTCGAGTTGCTGCGAGCCCAGGTCCCAAAACCTGCTGAAATGAAGCAGGAGGCGTACGACCGCACCCTGCGCGCTCGCGCCTTCGATGGAGCCCGGTACCTTCTGCCGCTGGCCGCAAACACCTCTCTGGGAGAAATCGTCAACGCGCGCACCCTGGAGACGCAGGTGTCCCGGCTGCTTTCACATACTCATGCCGAAGTTCGCCGCCTGGGAGAGAAACTGCGCGAGGCTGCGGCCACTCCCTGCTGGAACGTGCAACGCGCGGCGCTCGAAGCCTTGCAGCGCGACATTGCTGCCGTCGATCCGGCGCTTGGTAAGCGCGCTGAAGAGTTGCTGTTGCGCGATGTTGCGGTCGCTCCCACCCTGGTGAAATACGCCGCTTCTGTCGAATACATCCAGAAATCGCGGATCGAACTGGAGCAGGCAGCGATCGATCTCATGGCCTCTGCCCCCATCCAGCCTTCACCGCTGGTCGACCTGGTCGAGGCGGACGAAAACGGGCAACGCGAATCCATCGAGATTGAAATCATTACCACCCTGCTCTACAGCGCATGCCACTATTCCTATCGCCAGATTCGCGATCATGTGTGTGCGCTGGATGCGCCGCGCCGAGAGGAACTGCTGCTGCTGGGCACACACCATCGCGGGCGCCATGATGAGCTGTCGCGTGCCTTTTCTTCCGGCTACCAGTTGCGCTTCGACATCCTGATGGATATCGGCGGGTTTCGCGATATGCATCGCCATCGCCGCTGTGTGCAGACGATACAAAGCTTTACCAGCGCGCACGGTTACGATGTGCCGGAGCTGATCGCTGGGTCGGACCTGCGTGAGTCGTATGAGCAGGCAGTTCGCGAAGTTCAAGCGGCCTTTGAGACGCTATCGCAGATGGACATTCCAGAGGCAAAGGAGACCGCGCAATACCTGCTGCCGCTGGGAACGCGCTGCCGCTCCCTGTTCAAAATGGATTTTGCCGAGGCCCTCTACATCGCCGAACTGCGCAGCGCGCCGCAAGGCCATATCTCCTATCGCCGCGTCGCCTGGGAGATGTATGAAGCCATCGGAAAACGCCATCCCGCGCTGGCAAAGAATTTCCGCATCACGGATGTCAACATCCCCATCGACCCCCTGCAGCGATAAGCGTGCGCCGCAGAAGCGAGCGTGAGGAGGGAGATCAGCGTCTGTTACTTTAGTTTGGAAAGAGGACGGAATATGTTCGCTATTGTTTCGCCTATTCCCAATTTGGTGCTAAAATCCCGCCAGTACCCCAAAGTGGACTTCGATTGTTTCACTCGATGCCAGCACCAGCCATAGCGTGTCGAGGACAATTCAATTCCAACGCATCCCCGGAGATTAGAGATGGCAGACGATAAGGAACGCGCACGTGCGATCGATCTGGCGCTGGCGCAGATTGAAAAACAATTCGGCAAGGGTTCCATCATGCGCCTCGGCAGTAAAGAGGCGATTGTTCCCATTTCCGTCATCTCGACCGGATCGATCTCATTCGATGCTGCGCTGGGTGTGGGTGGAGTCCCACGGGGCCGCGTGATTGAGATTTTCGGACCGGAATCCTCGGGCAAAACCACGATCACCTTGCAGATCATCGCCGAGGCGCAGAAGGCCGGCGGCATGGCGGCGTTTGTGGATGCGGAACATGCGCTCGATCCTCAATATGCGAAAAAGCTGGGCGTCGATGTCGACAATCTGCTGATCTCGCAGCCGGACTACGGCGAGCAGGCGCTGGAAATTACCGAAGCGCTGGTGCGTTCGGGTGCGATCGATGTGCTAGTGGTCGACTCGGTGGCGGCGTTGGTGCCGAAGGCGGAACTTGACGGCGAAATGGGCGATTCGCACATGGGATTGCAGGCGCGGCTGATGTCGCAGGCGCTTCGCAAACTGACAGGAACCGTTTCAAAATCGCGTACCTCGCTGATCTTTATCAATCAAATCCGCGAAAAGATTGGCGTCATGTTCGGCAATCCAGAGACGACGACGGGTGGACGCGCACTGAAGTTTTATTCTTCGGTACGCATCGACATTCGCCGCATCGCCGCCGTCAAAGAAGGCGATGTGGTGGTGGGTTCGCGGACCAAGGTGAAGATCGTCAAGAACAAAGTGGCCGCGCCCTTTCGCGAGGCAGAGTTCGACATTTTGTACGGCGAAGGCATCTCGCGCGAAGGAGACGTGCTGGACCAGGCGGTGCTGCAGAATATCGTAGAGAAGTCTGGCGCGTGGTACAGCTTCTCTGGCGAACGGATCGGTCAGGGTAGGGAAAATGTCCGCCAATACTTCAAAGACAACAAGGACACGTTCGCGCGGGTCGAGACGACGCTGCGGCAGAAGATGGGCATCGGAGGCAAGAGCGATGTGCCCGAGGTGCCGCCCATCCCGGTGAATGGAGCTGCTGCTGCGCAGGAAGTGGTGAAGGCGGCCGGCAAGAAGTAGGCACTTTTCAATAGCCGCGCAGATAGGAAGACGGGCAACCGACGATCGGATGCCCGTCTTTTCTGGGATCCGGGTGCAGGCCTCGTCTCTGCTGGCTTGGCTGTCCATTTGTGTACGGCGATTTCTAAAATCGGACAGTTTGCACGTGACACACATTCCCTCATTGGCCGCTAACGTCAATCTATTCATTGACTTCCAGAAACTCCCTCATTGGACTTCAGAATGCAAGTGCAGCAGGTGTAACCTACGCTGAAACTGGAGTCGTTTTCCATGCGAAGAATCTTGATCGATCTGCGCTCCGCTCTGCGGCAGTTGAAGAACAGTCCCGGCTTCACCTTGGTCGCGGTGGCGATCCTGGCTCTGGGGATTGGCGCGACGACGGCGATCTATACGCTGCTCGATCAGGCGTTGTTGCGGTCGCTGCCGGTGCGGAATCCCAGCCAATTGGTGCAGTTGAATGGATCGGGGGCATTCTGGGGTTATACCCATAGCTTCAACGCAGATAGCTCGAACGTCTTCTCCTATCCGATGTATCTGAACCTGCGCGACCAGAACAAGGTCTTCAGCGGAATGTTGGCCACGAGTCCTGCGCGTGTGGGTATCCAGTGGCATAATCAGCCGGAACTTGCGGACGCCGAACTGGTCTCAGGCAATTATTTCGAGGTGCTCGGCGTGAAACCCGCGTTGGGCAGGTTGCTGCTTCCCTCTGACAATCGGGTGAAGAACGGCAGTCCTGTTGTGGCATTGAGTTTCGATTATTGGCAGCGGCATTTCGGCGCGGACCCGCGCATCTTGAATGAGGCGGTTGACGTCAACGGCCATCCCTTTACGATCGTCGGCGTGGCCGCCCCCGGGTTTCACAGCGTGATTGGCGGGGATACGCCTGCCTTGTTTGTACCGATGATGATGAAGCCGGAAGTGGAACCGGGAAGAGATGACCTTGAGGATCATCAGTCGCGCTGGTTGAGTGTCATTGCGCGCCTGAAGCCAGGCATTTCACGCGAAAAAGCGCAGGCTGGAGTCCAGCCGTTATGGCACGCATTACGCGCCGACGAGTTAAAGAAGATGTCGATTCATTCCGAGCGTTCCCGCGTAGCTTTTCTCGACAACAGCTACTTGACGCTAAGAGATGGCTCCAGAGGACTTTCCTCCGATGAGCAGGCAACCTGGACGCCATTTCTGATCGTGATGTTCATGGCGGTTCTGGTTCTGCTGATGGCGTGCGCCAACGTTGCCAGCTTGATGCTGGTGCGGGCCGCCGGACGAGTACGGGAGATGTCGGTGCGGTATGCGCTGGGGGCGAAGCGTAGCCAGATTGTCCAGCAGTTGGTGATGGAGGGATTGTTGCTTGGGGTCGCCGGAGGCGTGCTGGGCTTGTGGATGGCGCCTCGCGTAGCCACGTTGCTGGAGAGAAGAATTCTGGGCCAAACCACGGGAGAGCTGCCGTTTTCAACGCATCCCGATCTGCGTATTCTGGCATTTACGCTGGCGCTGTCGATCGCTGTCAGCCTGTTGTTCAGCATGGCCCCGGCGCTCCAGTTCTGGCGGCCCGATGTCACGCCCGTGTTGAAGCAACAGGCTCCCACGATTTCCGGCGGATCGCTGCGGCTGCAACGTGCGGCCGTCGGTTTTCAGATAGGCGTCAGCGTCCTCCTTCTGGTGGCTGCGGGCCTGTTTGTGCGCACGCTCTATAACCTGAAATCTGTCAATGTGGGATTTTCCACGGATCACCTCATCGAATTCCGCGTCGATCCGCGCTTGGCAGGATATGCACCGGACGCGGTCCTGCCCCTGTACCAACGCATGCTCACCAAATTAAACAACCTTCCTGGGGTGCGCGCGGTGGGAGCAACCACGGACCCAGTGCTGGCAGACTGGAACACCGGCTTCAACATCACGATTGCAGGCTACAAAGCCGGTGAAGACGAAGACATGAATGTAGAGCATGCCAGCGTCAGCCCCGGCTATTTCTCGGCGTTGGGAGTACCGCTGCTGGCCGGCCGTGCACTTACAGATGCAGACCGTGCAGACGGCGCGAAAGTGGCTGTGGTGAATGAAAGTTTTGCCCGGCATTATTTTGGCGACCCACAAAAAGCCCTGGGGCATTTCCTCGGCAGTGGGGCCGGGAACGGCGTGAAGACTGACATTCAAATCGTCGGCATCGTGCGAAATACGAAGCATGATGGCGTGGATGATGCCAAGATTCTCCGCAGCGTGTTCACCCCGTATACCCAGGCAGATCGACTCGGCGTGATGGCCTTCTACATCCGCACTTGGCAATCGCCGGATGCCGCGATGGCGACGATTCGGGAATCCATGCATGGGCTCGACTCGAAGCTGGTGCTGGGATCGCTGGAGACCGTGGGCGATCAAATCAATGAAGACCTCGATTCGCAACGCACCATCGCGCTACTGGCCGTCAGCTTTGGCATTCTCGCGCTATTGATTTCCGCGGTCGGACTTTACGGCATGCTGGCGTATGCCACCGCGCGGCGAACGCGCGAGATTGGCTTGCGCATGGCGCTAGGGGCAAGCCGAGTGTCGATTGCGCGCATGGTTTTGATAGACGTATTGCGCCTGGTTGCCGTAAGCGTGGCTATCGCTCTGCCAGCGGCGTGGCTGATGACACGCTGGGTACAGACCCAGCTTTACGGCGTTTCGAATCACGATCCGCTGACCATGGCAGCGGTGGTCGCGGCGGTGATTGCCATCGCTCTGCTCGCCGCGATTCTGCCGGTGCGGCGGGCCATTGGAGTCGATCCCATGACCGCGCTGCGTTATGAATAATAAACGACTGGTGTATATGCAGTCAGGTGTCTTCGGGATTGTCACAGCGTCCGCAGCCCCTTACAATCCAATGTGTCGTGAATACTGTCCGCGCCATCTATCCCGGCACCTTCGATCCGCTGACCAACGGTCACCTTGACCTGATCGCGCGCGGCTCCAAAATTTTCGACCATCTGGTTGTAGCCATCCTGAATAACTCTGAAAAACAACCGCTCTTTTCAGTGCAGGAACGGGTGGAGATGATCCAGGAAACCACGCGCGACTTCGACAACGTTTCGGTCAGCACTTTCGATGGTTTATTGGTTGATTTTGCACGTCTGCAGCATGCCCAGGCGCTGCTGCGCGGCATCCGGGCGATCAGCGATTATGAATACGAGCTGCAAATGGCATTGATGAATCGCCGCCTGGCACCGGAGCTGGAAACGGTCTTCATGATGCCCGCGGAACAATATTCCTACCTCAGCTCGCGCCTGATTCGCGGGGTGTTCCGGCTGGGTGGTTCGGTCGAGGGACTGGTGCCGCCAACCGTAATCGAGCGCCTGCATGCGCGCGCTTCCCGGGATCGCGGGCAAGAAGAATAAGATATTCACCGCTTTCCGGGGATCCCACTTGGCCTGAGCCGTCAAGTCTGCGAAACTAGAAGTATTATGACTACCTCAGTTGCCCAGAAAATCTTCGCCGACCGCGTCAACCGGATTGAAGTTTCCGCGACCATGGCTGTGACGGCAGAGGCAGCCAAGCTGCGTGCACAGGGGATCAACCTGGTGGACTTTGGAGCGGGCGAGCCGCACTTTGCCACGCCGCGTCATATCAAGGACGCCGCGATTGCCGCTATTGAAGGCAATTTCACGCGCTACACCGCCGTCAGCGGCATTCCGGAGTTGCGCAAGGCCATCGTCGAGCGACATGCGACGGATTTTGGGTCGAATTACACGCCTGACGAAGCGATCTTTACGACCGGCGGCAAGCTGGCCCTGTTTGAGGCCATCAATGTGCTGGTCGATCACGGCGATGAAGTTGTTCTGCCGGTGCCGTACTGGGTTTCGTTCAAAGATATCATCCAATTTGCCGGCGGTACCCCGGTGTATCTGGAAACCAACGAGGCGGAAAATTTCCGCATCACCGCGGCTGCTATTGAGCAGGCGATCACGCCGCGCACCAAAGCAATTATCTTGAATTCGCCGTCGAACCCGTCGGGCGCTGTCATCGCTCCCAAGGACCTGGAGCAGGTGGTGCGACTGGCGCACGCGCGCGGCATCTACGTGCTGCTGGATGAGTGTTACGCCTATCTGCAATACACCGGAGTGCCCATCTCCGGTGGCAGCTTTACAGATTGCAAAGAGCACGTGATCGTACTCGGCTCGTTGTCGAAGACCTACGCCATGACTGGTTGGCGTGCTGGATTTGCGCTGGGACCGAAGCCGATTATTCAGGCCATTTCCAAGATGCAAAGCCAGAGCACGTCCTCAACCGCATCGTTTGTGCAGAAGGCAGCCGTGGCGGCGTTGACGGGATCGCAGCAATGCGTGGAGGAGATGCGCAAGGATTACATCTCGCTGCGCGATCAGGTATTGGCCCACCTCAGCGAAATTCCCGGCGTTCGCTGCACTGTGCCGGAGGGAGCTTTTTATGTGTATCCAAATATTTCGGCGTTCCTTGGCAAGGGGAAGGTCAGCAGCGCGGCCGAACTTTCCACGCGGCTGCTGCACGAAGCCCATGTGGTCACGGTTCCCGGCGAGGCTTTCGGAACCAACGAGCACATTCGTCTTTCCTATGCCGTGTCGCATGCCGATATCGACGAAGGCTTGCAGCGTATGAAGGCCTTCTTCGCGAAGTTAGGCTGATTCCCGGCGGTTCTCCGGAGTCTCTGCCGCAGAACCGCTTGCACTCTACCGATCGTCATTTGCCATGCCAAAACTGTCGCCTTTTCGTCTGCGTCCCTGGTTTCGTCCCATGGTTTGGGGGGTGCGGGACCTTGCTCCCTGGTACGACCATAAGATTGCCGATAAGCCGATCGGAGAGGTTTGGCTCAGCGGAAACGATTGCGTTGTCGACGCCGGTCCTCTGGAGGGAAAGACGCTGGATACGGTTTTTCACGAGTACGGGGAAGATTTGCTCGGTGCTGAGGGCGCACATCAGGAACGGTTTCCGCTGCTGATGAAAGTTATTTTCCCGCGGGAGAAGTTGAGCGTGCAGGTGCATCCCGGCGATGCCATGGCGCGCGAACATGGCGAGCCTCACGGGAAAACAGAATGCTGGTACGTGCTGGATGCGGATCCGGGCGCAACGGTAGCACTAGGGCTGCATCGGGGTACGACATTGCCAGAAGTCCAAGCCGCTATTGAGAACCACGCGCTCGAGAATCTGCTGGAATCTGTTCCCGTGAAAAAGGACGATATGATTTTCGTCGATGCGGGAACGGTGCATGCAGATC
>JAJZCA010000124.1 GCA_021798735.1 Acidobacteriota bacterium
TTACAGTTACGGCGGACGCTTTATAGATTTTCTGCATATTTAGCTGCTCGACTCAAGGTTGCATAGCATGATGTTCTCGTTCTCGCGAGGGCATCATGCTTTACTGGAAGTCTGACTGTTTCTGGACTCCAGAAGAATTTCCTGCCTGTGGAAATCATGTGGCTCTCCACCGGATTTTTTCGTCTTCCCCGCTATTTCACCGGCACACTGCTACCCTTAAACGTATGGCTGATTTTCAATCCATCGCCGAAATGATGCAAAGCTGTGCCGAGCACGCCGTGCAGACCGCACACGACCGCTTTGGGTTTGAGCTCGATTACTCCGAGCAAAGTATCGAATCCCTGGAGACGATTCTCGCCAGTGTTAGCGCCAACCTGAACCTGTTGGAGAATGAGCAGGTCGAGGAGCAGGTGAAGCTGTGGGGCGGCTACCTGGGTGAGGTGGTACGGCGATACTGGAACGGGGGCTGGGAACTGATCCAATATCCGGGCGGCAACGCCGCCGTGCCCACATTGCTGGTGTCAGGGTCTCAGCTCTATCCGTTGTTGAAGGTCTATCGGCGGCTGACGATGGGGGAAGGGGAAAATGTCTGGAAGTTTTACGAGCAAATCCGCAACCGGCTGGCGACCGTACATCCACTCGATGGAACCCGGGACGCGGCCGACGGCCAATAGCCCGCTTCAGGAATCCGCTGGCGCTTGCGATCATCACTTTCATCGGCACAACGCGGGTTCCGCCTTTGGGCTACAATCGGTGCGCGATTGTGCGACAATACCATTGAGTAGACTAGGCAGGCGACTGACAAGCCTGCGGGAGAACAACGTATGGGTGACCTATTACAGCCCTGGCATCTGGTAGTGATTCTGGTGGTAGCGCTTCTGATCTTTGGACCGAGCAAGCTTCCCGGTCTGGGCAAAGGCCTGGGTGAAGGCATCAAGGGATTTAAGGAAGGCATCAAGGGCATCGGCAGTTCCGATGACGCCGATAAGCCGGATACAACCAAGACGACCCCGGAAGTCAAGTAGTTCCCGAAATCGACGACCCTCCCGGCTGAAACATCAAATTGGGGTGGCCTGGGTCAATCCGGACTCCGATTTTCGATGCAGAGAGCCGCACACTTACGTGCGGCTTTTCCCGTTTCCAGCCCTGTAGAACAGTTCGACTGATTTGCCCTCTTTGTTTTCGAAATGTCAGGACATACTCCCCGCTGAAAGCGTGCCGAACGATAACTACTATGGTGCGTATACAGCTATTCATGGGAGACCTGGGATGAAGACTATTTCAAGACGGGACATGTTGCAGTGGGCTCTGGTTGCGGCAGCCGGTGTTCCGCTCGAAGCGTCTGCTTTCGACGTAACTCCATTCGTCGGCGAACTGGCAACGTCTTCCGCGCTCGATGGTCGGAAAATCAAGAACACAACCTTCCAGTTCATTGAAAATTGCGCGCGCCAGGATGGCGGATATTCGCCATCGCCCGATCCACGCTACAAAGGATCTTCCGATACTGCCGAAAGCGATCTGGCTGCCGTCACGTATGCCGCAACCCTGGCAAAGCCTGAAGGCCGAACGCTTTTGGATAGAGAAAATTCGGTGAAGTTTATCCAGCGCCATCAGCAGCCGGATGGCGTGTTTGTGAATCATGCCGGCGAACTGGATCCGAAGTCCGACCTCGCCATTCTATACAACACGGTGCAGGGCGCGGTGGGGTTGCGCGCATGGGGAGCGAAGCCGCAAGTGAATCCGGTACACGTTCTGGATCGATTCTTCGAGAACCATGCGTTCACGAAACTACCGTGGTACACGGTGAGCTTCTTCCCGTTGTTCTACGCAGCACTCGGCGTCAGGTTTCCGCACGAGTACAGCATGGCATTGCAACGTCACATCCTCAACCATCAGGCAGCGGATGGATACCTCGGCGATCATGTGGCATCCACGTTTCATCTGGTGCATTTTTATCGGCTGATCGGTCAACCCACGCCCAAGGCCGACGCCATCGTGAGGCGGGTTCTTCGCGACCAGCGGCCCGATGGAGGATGGCAACTGAAAGATCCTGCATGGGATGTGCATTCCTGTTTTGACGCGGTGTTTATTCTGCGCCAGCTGGGAGGAAACTCTCCCGCATGTCGGACTGCCATTGCCAAAGCAGCGCGCTGGGCGCTTCGCTGCCAGAATGCGGATGGAGGTTTTGGTCATTATCCTGGGCTTCCGTCGGACATGGACGCGGTGTACTTTCAGTTTGGAACGCTCATCCAGACCGGGCTCATTCCGGGCACAAACTTTCATCTTCCCGATGCCGAAACTCTCAGCTGGGGACACGTTATGCAGCCGGGAACCATCTACCGCACGATTTGAGAATCTATATCAGGAAATTAACGCGACCGCGACCAGTGCGGCGGTCATGCCCAGCGCCTGACGCCGATTGGTGCGCTCCTTCAACAGCCACGCAGCCAATAGAATCGTCGAAGCCGGATAGAGCGAGCAAAGCACTGCGGCTACATCCAGCCTGCCGATGCGCGTTGCGGCGACAAACAGAAAATTGCCGCCGGTATCGAAGGCGCCTGCAATCAACGCCAGCGCAATCCCAATCATCCATGGTCGTGAAATGAATCGTCGCCGTGATGATGGAGATTGCAACGATGACAAAGGATGCGGCTCCTGCGTAGCGGTAAAGCGACCTCGGCAAAACATCAGCCCGCCGGTCATGGCCAGCGTCAGACTGCCGACGCGCGATGCCGCCAGCGGCCATAGCAGGCCGCCGCTGTTTGCCTCCCGCAGCGCGATCAGAAAGATGCCGAACCCGACCCCGGAGATCACCGCCAGAGCCAGCTTCTTGCGTTGCCCCTCCACAGCTTTCGCGCTGGAACTGGAAGGACTGCTGATCAGCCAGATGGCTCCGGCGGCCAACACGAATCCGATGAGTTGGCGACGGCTGGGAGCGCCGATCGTTGTCAGCGAAAACAAAACTGGAAGCGCTGCCGTCAGCAGCCCGGTGACTGCCGCAGTCGTGCCCATGCTGCCCAGCGAAAGCGCGTAGTAAAAGACCAGCAGCGCGGTGCCGCCGGCCAGGCCCGCAACTAATCCGTAGGCCAGAATGCGCGCGCCTGGAAGCGGTTGATGCAACAGATTCGCCAGCAACACCAGTACGATCAGGCTGGAGGCGTGGGAAATTGCAAGCAGCCAGTAGACGCGCAAATAACGCGCACCGATACCGCCGCTGAAATCTGCCGCTCCCCAGATGAAAGCCGCGCTCAGACCCAGGACGGTTGTCGTCGCTGTTGCCGTCATGCAGCGCTACTGGTTTGCGGTAGCAGTCGGATAATAGCCCTGCTTGGCAATCACGGTCACGTTCGGCAGCAGCACGCGCACCTCAATCTTGCGGAAGCGGCTGTCGAGTACAGAGATGTGGCTGTAATAGCCCAGCGTGTATTGGTTGCGAACCTGACCGGCAACACGAGCGAAGCTGGCCTCGATGGCGTTGCGAGAAAGCTCAGCATCCAAAATGCCGCCTGTGGCGCTGACATATTTCGGCAACAGATTGTCCGCCATCTGCCAAGGAATATGGAAGCGATCCAGGAACCCATACACTGGCAGGGCTGAGTCACCCACCAAGGTTCCATCCACCGCAATTTGATTGGTCAGCAGGTAGCGAACGACTTCCTTATACGAGGCCGTGCTCCCCTGGTTCTTGCCGTCGCTGATGACGTAAATCATCTTGCGTCGCCCCCGGCCGCGCTGTGAAAGATCGGTCGCGGCGCGCAGGATGGCGTCATTCAACACATAGTTCTCTTTCGGAATGATGCCGATAAAGGTGCCATCGTGGGTCGGCGTCACATTCGGGTCGATCATGTGTCCATTGATGCTTGGGCCCTCCGCCATGGGCCCGGTATTGCTGGGAACTTCCATGTAGCGACCGGGAGATTTCACGCGATCCAGCGTCGCCGACAGGCGCGCGCTCTGCGCCCCTGTAAATCCTGATGCCTGGCTGACATGGGTAGCGTAGGTATACACCGAAACCTCGTCATACGGAGCGAACGCACCCTGGAATGCGCTCAGCGCATCGTTCACCTTCTTCATCGTGTCGGAGGGCAGGTCCTGATCGATGACGAACGCTACCGACAAGGGAAATGGGTCTTCGCTAAAAAAGGTGATCCGCTGCTGGACCCCATCTTCGTAGACCTGGAAGTTGTTGTAGGTCAGGCCCGGGAGTATCGCTCCGTGGGAGTCCTTCACCGTGACCGGCACAAGAACAAAATTTACCCGAGTCCGCATGGTATAGGTGGCCACCGATGGCCCCTCGCCTGTGGGCGGAA
Source organism: Acidobacteriota bacterium (assembly GCA_021798735.1). Classification (GTDB taxonomy): domain Bacteria; phylum Acidobacteriota; class Terriglobia; order Terriglobales; family Acidobacteriaceae; genus JAKAAZ01. The sequence continues at coordinate 4,311 of JAJZCA010000124.1, forward strand.
TCACCGGAGCCGGACCGTTGGCCAGCGGAGCCTGCGGCTGCGCGGGCGTTGTGCTGGTCTGATCAGCCGATGCGGGAGCACTGGAAGTGCTGGTGCTTGGTGGCGGTGCGCCCTCTCCAGGAGAGACGTTCCGGAGCAGGTTCGGCAGTTTCAACGACGAAGGAGACGGATTGCCATTTCCCAGTTGCTGGCCTTGCTGGGGCTGGGGTGTCGGCGCAGTGGTGCCCTGCTGGCTGGCGTCCGCCAGGTTGGTGCCGGGCGCGTTGGGGACCTGCCGCTGACCATCCTGGGCTTTGACCTGCGGCCCCGCAATCCAAAGCAGGCAGGCAAACAACCAGACCCCCAGTTTCACCGCATCCCTACCGGAGAGCCGGGTAAAGCCATTACTTCCAATCATGAAATATCCTGACCGCATCGATTCCGTATCTCTATCTGATCTGAATTTCCGTTCTGGTGCTCTTTCGTTCTTGCCCTATTCATTGTACGGTGGGAAGCAGAAAGTGCCCAGCAGAGTTGTAAGCCGCGCACAAAACTCCTGCCGGGTGAATCGCCTGGGCCCACCGGACAGGTTGTACGGTCCCAGGACGCAGTTTTAAGTTGGATGCATCCCGTATCCAGAACGCATTGAGGGGTATCGCTCTTGAATCGCTCCAGTCGCAGACCGAGATTGAAACGCAGCGCGGCACGGTTGCTTCGTCTGGCGATTTTGCCGCTGGCCTTCGCCCTGTTGCCGCAGAGCGCGGTTTGGGCGCAATTGGCCCCTCAGCCCGACGCTCCGCCAAGCGAAGACATGTCGAATCCGCCGCAATATCGGCAGGCAGTTCAACCCCAGCCGGAACCGCAACCGCCATCCCAGCCTCAACTCCAGATCAACTCGCAGCCGCCGTCTGGCGGCGCTCTACCTAAGCCCAGCCCTCCGCAACCGGAACCGGCTGTCCCACAGGAAAATTCCACCGCCCCGCCAGCGCCGCCCTCGCAACCCATCCCAACCCTGCGCGTCAGCGTCAACCTGGTTGACCTTTTTTTTGTGGTACATGACAAGGCCGGCAAGCTGGTCCCCAACCTGACCCAAGCGGATTGCAATGTTTTTGAGGACGACAAACAGCAGAAACTGAGAAGTTTTGCCGCACAAAGCGATCTGCCGCTGTCAATTGGCATTCTGCTGGACACCAGCGTGAGCCAGCAGCGGGTTTTGCCGGACGAGCAGAAGGCCGCTACCGCATTTCTGCGACGCATCCTGCGACCCAGCGACGAGGCCTTCCTCATTTCCTTTGACGTGACCGTCGACCAGTTGGCCGACTGGACCAGCAATCCCGACGACCTGAAGCATGCGCTTGACGCGGCGCAGATCAACTCCAGCTCCGGCAACTATGCCAACGGGACGATTCCCTCCATCACCAAGCCGAAAGGCACGCTGCTGTACGATGCCGTCTATCTCGCGTCGAATGAGAAGCTGCGACAGGAGTCCGGACGCAAGGCGATGGTGTTGTTGACCGACGGACAGGATGAAGGCAGCGACGAGAAGTTGCAATCCGCGATTGAAGCCGCACAGAAAGCCGACGCAGTCGTGTATGTTCTGCTGATCAGCGATCCCGGATTTTATGGCATGCTAGACTTTTCCAGCGACGGCGCCATGCGCAAGCTGGTCGAAGCCACGGGCGGCGAGGTGTTTTCCATCGGCAAAAATGGAAAGAAGCTGCCAGCCGCGTTCAACACCATTGAGAGCCAACTGCGCACCGAATACCAAGCCACCTACACCCCATCCAACATCGTGCAGGATGGCAGCTATCGGCGCATTCGCGTGGCGTGCCAGCAGAACGGCCAACCGCTGAAGGTGCAGGCGCGGCAAGGCTACTACGCCGTTGCTCATTAGCGGAATATGGGTGCCCCAGGTTCGCGCAGCTAACCTGGGCGGGTGCATCCTCCCACCCAGAATCTCCCCTTCATTTCGCTCCGCCGCGCATCCTGATACTTTAGGTGCAAGACCGGTGGCCCATGCAAGCCGCCTTTTGGCTTGAGTGGGATTGCGTCCGGCTTCAGCTTTCCCGGATGGAGAAGCAGTGCGCGTATCTCAGGCTGTTTTCGGTGTCTTCCACCACTTCGAACTCGCGCATCAACTACGCCGCCACAACTATTTGCAGACCGTCTACTCCACCTATCCCTGGCGGCGGCTGCGGCGCGAAGGCCTGCCGCACGAATACGTTGAGACATTTCCGTGGATTCATGGCGGGCTGGCGGGACTGGCGCGATTCGGACTCTACCCTTCCCCCTGGACCGAAAGCCTGGACTGGTGGAACGCACTCGCCTTCGACGCTTGGATGACGCGGCGTCTTAGCAAATTGAAAACTCACTGTGACGCACTCATTGCCATTTCCGGCGCTGGCTTGACGGCTGGTGCGGTGGTGCAGTCCCACGGAGGAAAATATATTTGCGATCGCGGCTCCACGCACGCGCGTTATCAATGGCGTTTACTCAGCGAAGAGCATCAACGCTGGGACGCGCCGCTCGACATCTATGACCTGCGCGACACGGAACGGGAAGAAAAACAGTATGCGCAGGCAGACTGTATCGTCGTTCCTTCCAGCTTCGCCGCGCAAAGTTTTGTCGCCGAAGGCGTCCCGGCGGAAAAACTGCGCGTCATTCCGTACGGCGTGCGGTTGGATTCCTTCAAGCCTTCCGCCGATACATCTCGCCCGACTGACACCTTCGATGTTCTTTTCGTGGGGCAAGTCAGCCTGCGCAAGGGCGTTCCCTATCTGCTGGAGGCGTTCGCCAAAGTGCGGCATCCAAACAAGCGCCTGCGCATTCTTGGGCCCATGTTTCCGCACATGAAGCCGCTGTTCGCGCATCTGCCCATGGAACACGTCGAGATTGTCGGAGCTGTTTCCCGTCCGGAACTGGTACGCTATTTCAGCCGCAGCCATGCGATGGTGCTGCCGTCGCTGGAAGAAGGATTGGCGCTGGTGCAGGGAGAAGCGATGGCCTGCGGCTGCCCGGTGATTGCCACGCCGAACACCGGCAGTGAAGACCTGTTTACGGATGGTAGAGAGGGATTCATCGTTCCACCGCGCGATGCCGATGCGCTTGCTGACCGGCTGCAGCAGCTTGCCAACGACCCAGTGCTGCAACAGCGGATGAGCGCGACAGCATTGGATCGCGTCCAGCACCTGGGAGGTTGGAACGATTACGGCGACCGCTGGGCACAATTGCTGCAGCAACTCTGCATGTCTGAATCTACCGGAACACAAAAGGGCAAACCATGTTGAAAAGAATGGCCGGACAAAGTGTGATTCTGTGTGGACTATGCATATTCGGCGCAACAGCCTATGGCGGCAGCAGTTCTTCCGCGCCCGCTCGTTATCGTAAGCAGGCTACCTACGGTGTCCAAACGCTGCAGCAATGGTACTCGCAAAGTTCGGGCCTCTATGCATCGCCATCGGGCTGGTGGAATGCCGCCAATGCAATTACCATGCTGGCAAACTACGAAAGAATCGCAGGCGACCGTACATATGAATCTTCCGTGATCGCCAACACCTTCACCAAAGCGCAAAATACCGCCAACAACTTCCTCAATCCCTACGACGACGATGAAGGCTGGTGGGCGCTGGCGTGGATTGACGCTTACGACCTGACCGGCAAGCAAGCTTATCTGACCATGGCCCAGACCATCTTCGCCAACATCGCCGCCCAATGGGACACAACCGCCTGCGGCGGCGGGGTGTGGTGGAAAAAACCGAACACCTACAAGAACGCCATCGCCAACGAACTCTTTCTCGCAGTCGCCGCTTCCCTGGCCAACCGGACTACCGGGACCGCCTCGGCGTCTTACCTGGCGTGGGCCAAGAAGGAGTGGGCATGGTTCAAGGCTTCGGGCATGATCAACTCGCAAAATCTAATCAACGACGGGTTGACTTCAACCAACCCAAGCACCTGCACCAACAACGGTAGAACAACATGGTCCTATAACCAGGGAGTCATTCTGGGCGGGCTGGTGGAACTCTACAAGGCCGATCGGGACCCGGCGCTGCTGCCGCAGGCGGAGGCAATCGCCAACGCGGCCATCGCCAACCTCACAATAAATGGCATCCTGGTGGATCCTACAGTTTCCGGCGGCGATGCGCCGCAGTTCAAAGGCGTGTTCGTCCGTAATCTGATGTACCTGTATGCCGCCGCTCCCAATTCCCTGTACAAGACGTTTGTCGATACGAATGCCAACAGCATCAGGAGCAAGGATCAAGGACCCAATCATGAGTTCGGCGGCCTTTGGCAGGGACCCTTCGATTCCGCCGACGCGACTCGCCAAACCTCCGCGCTGGATGCGTTGATCGCCGCCGCGGCGATGCAATAGGGAATTGCTTGCCTCGTGGAATAGCAGCCGGGCACACGCAGACTCGCACAACGAATCGGGATCGCGATATGCAGAAAACATGGGTATCCCATATCTACCCGCGTCGTGTGCGGGGAGATGTGGGATCAAGGGAGATTGGTCATCCCGACCGCAGCGAAGGATGGGAGCGGAAACCTACGCGGTCTTCGTCGCCAGGGCCTTCACGCGAGCATTCAGGCGGCTCTTGTAGCGGGAGGCGGTGTTGTCGTGCAGAATGCCCTTCTGCACGCTCTTGTCCAGCAGCGAGGCGGTCTGGCTATACTGCGCCCGCGCTGCGGGAACATCGTTCGCAAGCAGGGCTTCGCGCATGGTGCGCAGGCCGTTGCGGAGCTTGGTGCGGTTGGCGCGATTGACGGCGGTGCGCTTGACGGTCTGCCGGGCGCGCTTCAAAGACGAAACATGATTTGCCATGAAAACCTTCTCTTTTCGCTGAATCGGAAGTCTGTTGACCGAGGCTGCTCAATCATCTACCGGAGCTGCACCTTGCAAACGCGCTCTGGGAGCTTGAATTTGCCTGAAGTCAGGATGCGGCAAGGGCTCTAAAAATCACCTTCTCGCGCAAGTATTGATTTTACGTGAACGGCCGACACGGGTCAATCAGGACTCTCTTCCAATACAAGATGAGCCTGAAGGCCGGTATTGATTCCAATACAAGATGAGCCTGAAGGATAGTCATGCTGGGATGTGAACATCCGCATGCACGACGCAGAGAAGTTGAGTTTGGAGGCGATGGGCCGGTTCGTCGAGGCCAGCGAGGAAATCCGGTTTGAGGGTGAAAATCGGCGGCAGCTCTATGGCTGGGTGGAGCAGGTGCTGGTCGGACAACAATACGCCCACCTGGGCAAGGCGTCACGGGGCCTGGTGCGGCGCTACATCGAG
>JAJZCA010000125.1 GCA_021798735.1 Acidobacteriota bacterium
TCCATCCCTATTTGAAGTTTAGAAATCACAGATGAAACCGCGTTGAGAGGGCTTCGATGAGTGAATCGCCACCGCAAACCACCGTAAACGATCCCTCCGCTACGGGACACATACGGCGAGTGCTGACCCGCTGGGACTTGATCCTGTTCGGTCTTGTCATCCTAAGTCCGACAGCGGTCTATCCTGTCTACGGAATCATCCAGTCCGTCTCTCACGGCCAGGCGGCGCTCAGTTATGTGGTCGCGATGGTTGCTATGCTATTCACGGCTGCCAGCTATGGAAGAATGGCGACCGTGTATCCCTCCGCCGGTTCCACCTACACGTACGTTCAGCAGTCGTTTACTCCCACGGTCGGCTTTATTGCAGGCTGGGCCATGATCCTGGATTATTTCCTGATTCCTCTGGAAAGCGTGATCTACGCGGCTCTGACGGCCCAGCGGTTTGTGCCGGCAATTCCCTATTTCGTCTGGGTGCTTGTCTTCACCGCCGGAATTACCGCCATCAATGTCAAAGGCATTCGGATTCTGGCCCGTGCGAACACCGTAATGATGGCAGCCATGACGATCTGCGCCGTCCTCTTTATTTTTCTTGCCGTACATTACGTTGAACTTCATTATGGCAAAGCCAGCCTGATTTCACCGGTTGGCATCTTTCCGGCGGGCCATTTCGCCGTACGGCCCATGATGCTGGGAGCATCGATTGCAGCCCTCTCTTATATCGGATTCGATGCCATCTCCACGCTGGCGGAAGACACCCTGGACCCTGAAAAAGACATCGGATTTTCTACCGTCCTGGTCTGCGTCATCCAGACTTTGATTTGCGTCGTCACGGTATACTTTGCCGCGCTCGCATGGAACAACTACGGCAGTTTTCCCCATGTCGATACGGCAATCCTGGATATTGGGCATCGGATCGGCGGCCAGGTCATGTTCCTGGTCCTGACATTTGTGCTGCTGGTTGCCGGCGTCTCGAGCGCTCTAACGGGACAGGCGGGCGCTTCGCGCTTGCTCTACGCCATGGGTCGCGACGGAGTTTTCTCCCGCACGGTATTCGGCTATGTCTCCCCCAAATACGGAACTCCGACCCGGGCCATCTACGTTACCTCGGCCGCGTCGTTGGTGGGTGCCCTCTTGATGAACTTTCAAACTGCGGTCGAACTGCTGAATTTCGGCGCCTTCGTAGGGTTCATCCTGGTCAACCTCTCTGTCATTCAGCACTTTTATATTGGACAAAAACAGCGCAGTGCAAACACTATTTTCTCGAACCTGATTTCGCCTCTCGCGGGAGCGTGCGTCTGCATCTACGTTTGGCTGAACCTCAGTACCCATGCCAGAGTCGTGGGATTCATCTGGCTGGCCATCGGCATCCTATATCTGGCGATTCTCACCCGCGGCTTTAAGAATAAACTCAGTCAGTGGAGTGGAGACGCATTCAAATGAATCTACCCGCAGTCGAAAATGAACTCGCAAGCTACGTCGAGCAACACGCGGACCGCCTGGTCCAGGTTCTGCAGGATATTGTTCGGATTCCATCAGAAAACACTCCGCCTGTCGGCAGTGAAGGCGAATGCCAGAAGTATATTGCCCGCTTTCTGTCGGACTTGGATTGCGACCCAGTCGCCTACTCCTTCGATCAGGTGCCGGGCCTGAAAGAACATCCTCTGTTCATCGCTGGACGCGACTACACAAACCGCGCCAACATAGCAGCGCGCCGCAAAGGAACCGGCAAGGGTCGATCGCTGCTACTGTCGGGTCACATCGATACGGTGCCAGTCGGCACGTTGCCATGGACACGAGATCCATTTGGCGGCGCCGTGGAAGGCAATTTTTTGTTCGGCCGCGGCTCCAACGATATGAAGGGTGGCGTCGCGACGAACCTTTTCGTCATGGAGTGCCTGCACAGGCTGAATCTGCCGTTGGCTGGAGATGTTTTATTTGAGACGGTGATCGATGAGGAGTTTGGCGGCGTCAACGGAACACTCGCCGGTCGCGTCAAAGGATTCAATGCGGATGCAGCCATCATTTCCGAGCCATCGTTCCTGCGCATTTGCCCTGCACAGCGCGGCGGCCGCATTGCACACGTCACCTTGCGCGCTTCCGGCGGAGTGTTGAACGAGGGGACCCCTGCGCCGGGTGTGGTCGAACAACTGACCTATCTGCTGGCGAAGATCAAAAACTTCGCCGATCAGCGTCGCGCTAACGCCAAGCCTCACCCGCTTTATGCCGATTCTTCAGATCCCGTTCCGGTGATTGTGACAAAAATCATTACCGCGCCCTGGGGAACCAAAGAGCCAGTGACAGTTCCGGAAGAATGCAAGCTGGAAATCTACTGGCAGGCGATGCCCGGCGAAAAACAGGAAGACATTGATAGCGAATTCCTGGCATGGATCTCCTCGCTCTCGGGCGCGCCTGGCAGCCCTTTCGCGCAGCCGCCGCAGATCGCCTTTACTCCCCGATGGCTGCCGGGCTCAGCGATCTCCACAAGCGAACCTCTCGTTACCGAGCTTTCCAGTTGCGCCGCACGTGTTATGGGGAAAGCTCCGTCGCTGGCTGGCATCGAAGGCCCTTGCGATATGTACGTTTTCCATACCGTCTCGCATACCCCTGCGGTTCTATGGGGAGCAAGAGGCGGTAACACCCACGCGGCGGACGAGTACGTCGAGATTGATTCACTGGTTGAAGCTGCGAAAGTGCTGCTGGTTTTCGTCCACCAATGGTGTTCCGGTGGCTGACTGAACTCCATTGCTATCGGGCCCCATGAATGGCTTCCATGTAACTAATTTTTGTCTCTTTTTGCTTACATCTGTTACGATGACGAATATGCGTAGCCGCTCCACGTCCTCGGTGCAAGCGTTCCAGCAGAATTTGCTGACGCTGTCGGCTGCGTCCAGCATTTCTTCCAGCATTATGATTCCCTCCATTATTCGGTCCATTATTAGGATCCACATGGGTGTGGGCATGTAGGCTGGAAAAGTACCGAGCAACTACAAGCCACCGCCCAGACCGGGTTGGTGGCTTTTCTATTTTCCGGGCCAAATATCTTGGCTCGAACCGCGGAGCGCAAGCCGCCAGGAGGATCGTCGATGGAACGGATGTTCTTAATCACAGCGTCGAATCGGGTACGGGTCGAATCCAGAATCTTACAGGCGCTGGACCATCATATGGTGCCGGTGCAATCGTTCTCTTCCATGCGAATCGGCGGCTGGACACGCGTTACCTTCATGGCCGCGCTCGACGACGCCAGCGCGCAGCGCACGTGCAATCTGCTGCGCCGGTTGCACGATATCCAATCCGTCGACAGCTTCGCCTGCCAGGATGGATTTTGTCGCACTCTGGCATTGTTCCGCGTTCTGTGTGATCGGGAATCGCGCCTGCCGCTGTTGCAGGTCATCTCCTCGATGGGCGCGCAGGTGGTTGCGGTTCGCCCCGAGTGGATCGCATTTCAAGTGATCGGGAGCCCGCAGGATATTGAAGGTGTTCGCGCCAGCCTGCTTCCCTACGGAGTCGTCGAAGCCATCTCCGCTGCCGCTACTGCGGTGCGCAACCTCGCGATCCACAGGGAAAGCGACGAAGTTGATCCCCCGATGCCTGCTGCACTCAAAGTGCCCAATGCCTCGGTCGGTAGCGAGGCGGTCAGCGTCTATCAGGTTTCCGTTTAATGTGTGGACGCAGTACCCACACGCTTATCGCAGCATTTATCGCAGCAAGCGGAGCGCGTTCTCACGATAAATCTTTCGCAGAACATCCTGCGGCAAATGGATTCCGTAAATATTCCATCGGCCCTGGCGCGACGCATGCGACGGATACTCGAAGTATTGATCGTCGGTTTCGAAAAACCGGAAATGAAGCCGATACGTCTCGATCTCCGGGAGCAGGTCGGTGCCAAATAGGATGCGATCGGCATAGCGCAGAAAAAAGGCGCGCGCAGTGTACGGCTGCCGTCCCAATTCAGCTACGCGCGCGCTCATGTCCACGGAAACGTTTGGATACATGTCAAGCATGTCCGAAACGTATCCAAGATTTTCTCCGCGCTCTCCCAGATGCGCCGCCACAAATGTGGTCTTCGGGTGCCGCGCAAACACCCGGTTTCGCTGCGCCAGCAATTCGTCTTTTGAGAAATGGGAGCCATTAAATCCCCAGTCCGGATGGGCCGCCAATTCCTCGTACCGTTCATTGCGCGCATCGATCGGCAAAAAGAATGCGTCGGGATCCGACGTGTGGAACATGACCGGGATTCCAAGTTCCGCAGCCTTATCGAAGAGTGGCGCGAGTCTCTCATCGTCGATTCGCAGCAACTCGCCGGAAGCATCGCGCACCGACAACCCCAAATCCTTCCAGAATTTCATGCCGCAAATACCGCGTTCTCGCAGACGCTCGAATGTATCGAGAGATTTCTGAACGAAGCCGGGCTGCTCGATGCCAGACCAATCCATCCATCCCATCGTCGAAAATCGATCCGGAAAAGCCGCGTAGCGCTCAATCACTCCCAGCGCCTCATCCCCGGTCTTCATCGTAATGTTCACCACACGCTCAATACCGCAGGCGTCCATCACTTTCAATACTTCGAGCGGCTCGAACGCATCCAGATGATTGTGGTAATCGATGGCGGGGACGCTCGGCAGATTGACCGAGTGGACGGGAGTGACCAACATGGAAACCGGCTTGAACTCGCTCAGCTTCAGGTCCACTTCCGCTTTCGCCGTGGCCATTGCGACAAATTTGTCTTGCTGATCTCGTTCTTCCGTCCGAATATCGGCTGCCATGCGTTGATCTCTCTTTCGCCCAAGCGATGCCTGGCAGCTCGATTCGGCTGTCTAGCAAGTTTCACTTTTAATCGCTCGGTTACGGTGTATTTTATTCTAAATATTCTAAAATCAAACGACTATGCGCGGGGCCGATTCCTGGGTCCCAATCCCCGATGTGAACTGGGGTGAAAGTTGAAAGTTTTTTGGCTCCGAACGAAATTATGGAGCCAACAAACTCAAGTTGGATGGAACGGGAAATGCAAATCGAGTCTTTCCCGGAAGTGAGTTCGACGCAATTTCGACGCCAGGCTCGCCTGGATTCATCGCCTACAGTACCCAGGTCAAGGAAATGTACATTACGCCTTCGCTGCTGTCTTCCGCCGATTGCGACACCCTGGCCAGGGGTACGAGCTGGTCGCGCGACAACGCTGAAACTTAACAGACCATCGCTACTAGAGCGATCGCTGAATGAAAATGAACGTGAAAGTGAGCCGGCTCAGTCGCATGAACTACGGAGATTCGAATCCAATGTAACGCTGGGCCACCTCGGATACGGGGGGCAATCCTGTTCGCGATTTGTAAATGGAAATTGGTGTTCTCGAAGGAAGTTTTCCCGGAACGCCGCGTCGTGAAACGCCTCCGTGCCGCCAGGTCGCAACGTTGATAGCGCGCCGGTGATGTTACCGGCAGTCGCACAATCCAGCAGACTCGCGCCTCGCACATAACCGTACAGAAAGCCTGCATCGAAGCTGTCGCCGGCGCCGATCGTGTCTACCGGAGTCACCCGAATTGGCGGGATGCGACAGAGCTTATCGCCGGTCTGCAACAATGCGCCGCCAGGCCCGCACTTCGCAGCGATGCACGGAACACGGCTGGACAAGGCAACAAGCGCTTCCTCCACTGTATCGCGCCGGGCGATTCGACAGGCCTCCTCCGCGTTCGGCAGCAACAGATCGACGTACTCCAACACTTCATGCAGAACGCCATCCCAAAGGTTGTCGGGATCGTCGTTTGTATCTAGGGAGATGGTCAAGCCGGCATGCTTCAGGTCGCGGAAAAGAGCTGGCAGGTCCGGTGCCAGAGCCTTCTGCAGAAAAAGAGAGGAGAGATGGAAATGTCTGGCCGATGCAAGATAGTCGAAGTTGAGGTCAGCGCGTGACATGCCGCTCATCGTACCGGGATAGGTGAGGATTCGCCGCTTCGCCCCGTGATGCAGCAATACAGTGACGCCGGTGCTAGTTGTACCCTCCGCGTAGACCACCCCAGAAAGATCGACTCCGCTTTCAGCCATGCGTTCCAACGCGATTCGCCCAAATTCGTCTTTGCCAAGGAGCGACGAGAACCCTACCGAGGCCCCAAGTGAAGCTAAATTATGCGCGACGATGGACGAGGAACCGCCCAGAGTACAGCGAAAATCCGTGGCTAGGATCTCTCGCTCTACCGGGATTTCCTCGGCCAACCCATACAAAATCAAATCAAGATTGATTTCACCGGTAATGCTGACGTCGAATCGCTTGTTTAAACTAGTCATGTTCGGCATTTGTAATGTATCAGGGGGCAATTGCTATAATGAACGCTATAAGTTATGATAAATTTCGTTTTGTTACCTTATCGTTTTACGTGATCTGCGCTTGCTGACTTCTAATTGCAGGTGTGGACTTGTCTCTTTGTATCAGATTTTTACTGCATCATATGCCAAAGGAGCATAGAATCGTGAGCCGTTTGCTGAATCTCATCCATCTGGACAAAGAAGAAAAAGCAAAACAAGGACTCCTTCATACTCCAAGCGAAATTGCCCAACAACCCGATACGTGGGCAACGACGTTCATGAATTTCCAGCAGCGCCGCCCAGAAATCGAAGCCTTCCTCCAATCCACAGGCATCAGCCCGGATTCCACCCGCCGCCCAATCGTCTTTTTGATTGGCGCCGGCACATCCGATTATATTGGTCAATCCCTGATTGCGCTGCTCCGCCAGAAATGGCAATGTGAGGTAACCGCAGTTCCTAGCACCGATTTACTGACGAATTTCGAGGATTACATCCTCCTCAACCGCAACTATCTTTGGATTTCCTTCTCTCGATCCGGCGACAGCCCCGAAGGGGTCAACGTGATCGAGAAAGCGCTGAAAGACTATCGGAACATTTCCCACGTCGTTGTTTCGTGCAACGCAGACGGAAAAATGATTCGCGATCATCAGAACGATCCGCGTGTCTTTGGCCTGTTGCTGGATGATGCAGTGAACGACCGCGGCCTCGCCATGACCAGTTCGTTTTCAAACATGGTTGTCTGTGGCCAATGCCTCGCCCACACCTGGACGCTGGAGGAGTACGAACCCATTTTGCAATCTTTGATTGCCGCCGGAGAAAAATTTCTTGAGGTTGCCTCGGAATGTGCGGCTGATTTGGCCCAAGAGCCTTATACCAGGGTTTGTTTTGTCGGCTCTGGATCGTTGAAGGCCGTCGCAACGGAGTCGGCGCTAAAGGTTTCGGAGATGACTGCGGGGCGCATTCAGTCCATGTCCGAGTCGACCTTGGGATTGCGCCACGGACCGCTGGCCGCCTTAAATGCGGAAACTCTGTTCGTCAGCTACATCTCCAGCGATAGCAGGCGGCAACACTATGAAGCCGACCTTCTACAGGAAATTGGAAAAAAAGGAGTGGTTCAGACTCGTGTGGCTGTTGCGACTGAACCCAGTAAAGAGGTTCAGGAGGAATGTGAGCATTTTTTGACTCCTGGTTCGCGAGTATTGATCCCAGACGCATATCGACCGCCGCTCGACGTCATGTTCGGCCAGCTTCTCGGCCTGTTCTTCTCAATTCGCTGCAAACTGAAACCGGACGTACCCAGCCCCAGCGGCGCGATCACTCGGGTCGTGCAGAATGTGCCCATTCACTAAATTCTCTTGCGGTCTTGGCTTCGGTTTCCCTGTCGCGAATCATCGGTGGCCGATTCCATGCGCGGCAGTTCAGGCTTGGCCTATCGCTCGAGCCCGACAGCATCCTCAAAAAACTCTGTCTGAATGAAATCTGGAATCACGGCCTCAGCCTGGGCCGCAAGTGGCCAGCCCGCCAAAATCAGCAGCGGTGCGGGGCCTGGATCCAAATCGCCCAATCCGGCCAAGGTCGTGCTTCGACTCTCTTCGCCCGGCAGCGAAATGTGACTCATGACAAGACACGGCAGATCCGCAGGAAGCCCCGCTTTCAGCATGTCCCATGCAAGCGCGCGAAGATCACGTCCCGGCATATAAATTCCCAGCGTGGCATCGTTCGGCAGAGAACCCCTCCAAAACGAAGGCCGTTCTCCCGTGTCGCTGGTCGAAGCATGATGCGCGGTGGTCAAAATCACCTTCGACGCGCTGCGTCGATCAGTCAGAGATTTCCTGGCAGCGGCAGCGGCGGCAAACATGGCGGTCACGCCGGGAACCACCTCGCATGGAACCTGCGCTTGCTCTAGCGCTTCGATCTCCTCGCCCGCGCGTCCAAAGATCAACGGGTCGCCGCTCTTCAATCGGACCACGCTCGCCCCGCCGCGCGCCTTCTCAATCATCAACTCATGAATCTGCTGCTGCGTGGTGCGTCTGCTACCACAACGCTTCCCCACGCTGATGACGTTCGCGCCCACTCCAGCACGGTCGAGAATCGCTTGCGGGACCAGATCGTCATGCAGTACGACATCCGCAGTCGCCAGTAAATCCGCTGCCTTCAGCGTCAGCAAATCCGGATCGCCAGGTCCAGCTCCGACCAGGTAGACAGTTCCCTTTTGTGCCGTAGTCCTGGAAGATTTTTTCCTCTCAGGCCGTTCTGGAAAGGCCAGCTTTCTCGATGGGCATTCGTCGGAGCTGCACACCGCGCGCTCAGCCAGCGTATGCAGCAGAGCTTTGCGCTCGCTTCCGGCGGGAAGCGTTGCCAGAATTTCTCGTCTCAGACTGCCAAGATTATCGAGCCATTCTGCCGTATCCTCCGGCAACCGCGCATCAATCTCCTGTCGCAGTCGCTGCGCCAGCGCCGGACTCTCTCCAGCAGTTGAAATGGCAATTTGCAAGTTGCCCCGTTGGACAATCGACGAGAAATAGAAATCGCAATTGGGCGGATCGTCCACCGAGTTGCATAGCAACCCTCGTTGCTGCGCCGCCAGAAATACCCGGCGATTTACGTCTCGCGAATCGGTTGCGGTGACGACGAGCGCTTGCCCTTCCAGATCGGCTTCTTCGAACCTGCGAAGTTCCAGCGCAACCTTCCCACCCGCCGCCAGTTGCCGAACCGCTTCACAAGCAGTGGGAGCGATCACGCGCAACGTAGCGCCAGCCCGCACCAAGCTGGTGATTTTCTCCAGGGCGACATTGCCTGCACCAACAATCAGGCAACGGCGTCGCTCCAGCTTTATAAAAATTGGAAAAAGACTCATCGCATTTCCTTCATCATTCATGCGCCATTAACCCGCTGTGTGAGGAACAGGTCCGGGGGAAACGTCTCGGACTACGGCAGCAATTTGAGCGCCAGCCAGTTGATCGCGTAATTCCGCATCGCTATGGCGCGCAAAATAGCTGCGCATATTTTCTCCTTCAGCGCGTCCCGCCAGATATCGCCGCAACAGCCTCTCCATTGCATCGGGAACCTCCGTTGCAGCACAGCGATATCCCACCGGTCGCGCCGTCCTCTGGTGCGTTCCCACCGCGCCGCCGACGCAGAAGTAATACGCATCGACCATCTTTCCGTCATGCTTGATCTTCTTGCCCTCGATGCCGATGTCGGCAATCCAGTGCTGGCCGCAGCTGTTTGGGCAACCGGTGACATTCACCTTCAGTTGC
>JAJZCA010000126.1 GCA_021798735.1 Acidobacteriota bacterium
AAGTCCCGTGGCGGATGGACCACCAAGATTCATCTGGTTGCCGCGAATGCTCGAACGGCCATAACCTTTGCGCTCTCGCACGGTCAGGCCTCCGACGCCAAGGCTGGCCGTGAGCTGCTGGCGGGCCCGGGGCCGCTGCCCGCGCCGCTGCATCTGATTATGGACCGCGCCTAGGAGGACAACGAGACCCGGCAACTGGCCCTGGATTTCGGCTTTATTCCTGTAGTGCCGCCCAAGTGCAACCGCCTGCAACCGTGGCAGTACGACAAAGCCATCTACCGCAAGCGCAATGAAGTCGAGCGGCTCTTCCGCCGGCTCAAGGGCTTCCGTAGAACCTTCTCCCGCTTCGATAAACTCGATGTCGTCTTCATGGCCTTCCTGCACTTCGCCCTTATCGTCGAAGCCCTTCGATAGTGTTAACACGCCCTAGCCAAAGATATTTGAAATTTTGAAGCAAGCTGTATGGCAGCCTGATCGTTTTTGTCTATCACTGCTTCGACCGTGTTGTCATCCACGGCTACCTCAGCGGGTTGTCACGGCCCGAGCAGATGGTGTACTTCTTCCGCCAGGTACTCGGTATTCCGGTGGTGAGCAAGTAAGCCCTCCGCCAGCGAACCGACGATTACCGCGGCTGGGTCGAAGCCTACGCCCGCAACCACGGAATTGTGATGGAATGGGCCGAAATGAACGTCCGCAAAGAGGACCATGTTCTGCCCGCGCTGCTGCTGTTCTTCCACAAGAGACTCTGCGGCCCGCTGGCCAACAGCCGCTTCCATCACAAACCCGACCCAGAAAGCAGACCCAACAGCCAACTGGAGGCTGCCTACCACAAGGCCGACAAGGCCATTGAAGACATCTTTGACCTGTTACAGGCCGCCTGATGTACTTTGCATTGTTGAACTATTTTTGTTTACAAATGGAGATTGAAGAATCTAGAACATGTTCCATAAGTATTGGTTGTAGACGTCGTGGTGGTATTGGACCTCTGGGACCTTCACGAAAGTTCCCAACTGACGAGCACACCGGTCGGCGGCGGCCTGCTTCAGGTCGGCATAGCGTCCCTTGACGTCTGCACCCAACAGCTTGGTCGTCCAGGCTGCAGCGCGGAAATCCTCAATCGCGGTATACACGTTGTCCGGCAAATAGCGTTCCGCCTGGCGCAGGTTCTTGTCGCTCAGCTTGTTGCCTTGTAGTCCTGTCCTGAAGATCGAATACAAAACCAGGTAGGGGTTCGCATCCGGACTGACCGAACGGACTTCCACCCGTGCGCTCTTTTCGTTGCCGATGGGAATCCGGATCATCGAGCCGCGATCGACGGCGGACGCCTTGATCTGATTGGGTGCCTCGAAGTGCGGATCCAAGCGGCGATAGGCATTCACGCTGGCATTCAACAACAGACACAAGTCATTGCCGTGCGTCAGAATGCGGTCGACAAAATTCCAGGCGAAGTCGCTGATTTTCTCTTCCCCCTTGGCGTCCCAGAAGAGGTTTTTGCCGTCCTTACTGACAGAGACGTTCGTGTGCATGCCGCTGCCGTTCACGCCCACCACTGGCTTGGGTAGAAAAGACGCCGTCATTCCCAGGTTGGTTGCTACCTGGCGGCAGATCAGCTTGTAGAGTTGGATCTGGTCCGCAGCTGCAACGACTTCACCATAGCCGTAATTGATCTCAAACTGCGACGGTGCCACCTCTGGGTGGTCTTTCTCATTCTCAAATCCCATGGCACGCTGAACTTCTGCCGTGGTATCGATGAAAGTGCGCAGCGGGTCACCTGGCAGCGAGTGGTAATAGCCGCCCGTGTTGACGTACTCAAACTTGCCTGTCTGGAAGTAATTCCGCTCGGCGTCTACGCCCTTGAAGAGGAATCCCTCAATCTCGTTGGCCGCATTCAAGGTGTAACCGTCCGATTTGTACAGCTTGCTGGCAAACTGTTTCAGTTCTCCGCGGATATCGGCGCTGTACGGCTTGCCGTTCTTGTCGATCACTTCGCCGAAGACTAGTACCTTGCCCGAACCGAAGACATCCGACGGAGCCCAATAAAATGCGCTCCAGTCAATGCCCAGTCGCAAGTCGCTCTCGCGCTGCGCCGTAAAGCCGCGAATTGAAGAGCCATCGAAGGTTAGGTTGTCCCAGCTTTTCACCAGAAACTTTTTGTCGTAATCCAGCATGTGCAAGCGGCCTTCCAGATCGCTAAACAACACGGTCACAGCTTTAATGCGTTTTTCGTCCGTCAGATATTTCAGCCGCTGTTCCTGGACCTTGTGGGCCGCGACACGATTCTTCCGCTGCTCCTTCGCCTCCAGATTCAAATTCTCCAACTCTCCGTATGAGAGTGCAAGAAAATCCCGCAATTCACTTGACATAGTTCCTCCTGTAGAACTGGTTTTGAATCAGAATTTGAATTTGTATTTTCGGGCCTCGAGGTCTCGGCCACATTTTAGGAACATTCTTTCCTGATTTGCTATAGAGTACGTCCTCACCCCGGCCGTGAGCAATAGATTCCCTTTATTCTCCGCATAGTTTTTCTTTATCTTCGTCTTGAGCGGCCCTTTCACTTTCAACGTACGAACGCAGGAGTTTTCCTGGCCACTGATCTTTTGGCGCGGGGCAATGTCTTGGCTGCCGCATAAGCATGTCGAAGGGCTGGAGGACTTCATCTTGACGACAAAAAAGTAGATGGCACTCAAAGATTTGAACTATCATAAGCCTCATGACAAGACATTTGCCGGTATTTCAGCGTTTTTTACTCGTGATTGCGGGCCTGTCTTTGGCTTGCTGCCTACCCGGCAATCAATCGGTTCGCGCGCAATCGGCCGCTTCTGCGCAAACAAAAATTTTGACGCCGCAGGATGTCGGCAGCCTGATGCCGCACTCGGTCTTTTTCCGCGGCCAAACTGCCACCGTCCAGATGCGCAACACCTTCGGCCTACGATCTGCGGACGGCACGATTGTGCTGGCCGGTCTTGTGGACAGTTCCGGATATGCAACCAGTATCCAGCAGAAATACCAAGGCTACATCCTCAGTGAAACCGCGTTGACAATCAACGGAGAAACCCTGTCCGCTGGTGCGTATGGGTTCGGCTTCATTGCGAACAATGCTTTTGTCGTGATGAATCTTGGCGCGCACGATGTACTGCATGCCGTATCCAAAACAGACGCAACCATGCCCCATCCACGGCCGCTGGAGATTGTCGCAGGCACTCACGCCGGCAGCTATCGTCTGTACGCAGGCCGCAGGTTTGTCGCCATCCGTATGAAGTAGTCATGGAGCGCGCGCCCGATCTTTCCAGATGGGTGGTTTCGCGCAGATTGCCCAGAAGCAGATTAGACGATCCGAGCCAGCACTAGCGTCAATGCCAGCGCCACCGTGGAAATAATGGTTTCGCAGACAGTCCACGTTTTAAAGGTGTCCGCTACCGTCATATTGAAATACTCTTTTACCATCCAGAAGCCGCCATCATTCACATGCGAGAACACCAGTGAGCCCGCACCGGTCGCAATGGCAAGCAATTCCGGTTGTGCTCCATGCACATGTAGCGCAATCGGCGCGATAATCCCGGCCGCTGTCGTCATTGCCACGGTTGCCGACCCAGTGGCAATGCGCACCGCCGCTGCCACCAGCCAGGCCAGCAGGAGTAGAGGGATGTGTGCGCGCAGCGCCACATCCACAATGGCCGCTGCAGTGCCGCTGTCCTCCAGGATTCTGCCGAATCCCCCGCCCGCACCCACCAGCAACGTAATGGTTGCGGTGGGCGCTAAACACTCATTTGTGAATTTCAGGATCGTATCGCGACTGAATCCGCGCATCTTTCCCAACGTAATAAAACTGATCAACACGCCGATCAGCAGCGCGATATCGGCGCCGCCGATCAATTGGAGAATTTCATTCGGCAAGGTACCCTGAGCGGCAAATGTATTCGCCCAACTGCCAATCATCATAAAAATCACGGGCAACAGCACCGTTACCATCGTCAGGGTGAAGCTGGGCAATTTGCTGTGTGGATCGCGATCGAGAAACTCCGCAGCGATGGGATTTTCCGGCGCCAGATGAATGTGCGGCGAAATCAATTTTGCATACAATGGCCCGGCTAGAATGGCCGTTGGGATGCCGACGATCAGCGCATAAAAAACTGTCTTCCCAACGTCCGCATGATAAGCGGCAACCGCCAGCAGCGCGGCGGGATGCGGAGGCACCAATCCATGCACAACCGAAAGCCCCGCCACCATGGGCAGTCCCACGAGCACCAGCGATGTACGCGTGCGTTTGGCAACGGTAAACGCAATCGGAATTAGAAGAACAAAGCCAACCTCAAAAAATACGGGAAGACCGACCACGAAGCCGATGACGACCATGGCCCAATGCACGCGTTTCTCGCCAAAGAATCGGATCAGCGTATGGGCAATCTGGTCCGCGCCGCCGGATTCTGCCATCATTTTGCCCAGCATGGTTCCCAGCCCGATGACCACCGCAATATGGCCCAGCGTGCCGCCCACGCCCGCTTCGAACGACTGAACGATGGTCGCCATCGGCATGCCGGTCACCATCGCCAGCGCGATGGAAACCGACATCAATGCAATGAACGGGTTCGCCTTGTAGCGCGCGATCAGGACGATCAGCACCACGACGGAACATAGCGCCGAAAGCAAGAGAAATGTTCCGTGGCTAGGGATGAAGAGGGCAGGCATCATGATTTGCTTTTATTAGGAAACTACCGGTGTAAATATCTGCCAACGGCAGGCGTGTTGCATCACTTCTTCGGCGGTTTATACGCGACGCAATCGATCTCTACTTTACAGTCAACCATCATGCTGGAGGCAACGCAGGAACGTGCAGGCGGGGTTTCTCCGAAATATTCCTGAAATACACGATTGAACGCGGCAAAGTCGCGCGTATCGTCCAGCCACACGCCGCAACGCACGACATCCTCCGCGCCATAACCTGCTTCGTGTAGGATTGCGAGCAGGTTGTCAATCGCCTGACGGCTCTGGCGAACAATGTTGCCTTCAACCAGGACGCCATTCACCATTGGCACTTGCCCGGAAACATACAGCCACCCATCTGCCTCGACGGCCCGCGCGAATGGCAGATGCTGACCGCCGATCCCCTTGCCGCCCTCTACTCCGTAGCGCTTCATTTGAAGTGTGACCTCCGTGAAATTGCATCCACAACGGTTTGAATGTAGCTTATCGTCTGCTCGGATTCGACCGTCGCGGCAAGAAGCGTCCTGCCCGCTGTCCTGTAGATGTTTCCTCTCGATAGGACAGCGTACCATTCACCCACACGGCCTCAATGCCGACCGAGATTCGCGCTGGATCTTCAAACGTGGCAACATCGCGCACGGTCGCCGGATCGAACAAGACCAGGTCGGCGAAATAGCCCTCGCGGACCCAGCCGCGATCTTCCAGTCCGAACCGTTGCGCCGGCAACGAAGTCATCTTTCGGACAGCTTCTCCAATAGAAAACAGGTTCTGCTCCCGGCAATAGCGCCCAAGCACGCGAGGAAATGTACCCCAAAGGCGCGGGTGGGGAAGTGGGTCGTTGGGCAGGCCGTCAGAGCCAATCATGGTGCCAGGATGCCGCAAAAAGGTTCGCATGTCCTCCTCCGCAATGCTGTGATAAATTGCGCCCGCCGGCTGTAAGCGCTTCGCGGCCTCCAGTAGCGGCACGCCCCAGGTCTCCGCAATTTCTGCCAGCGTTTGCCCCGCCTTTTCCGGATGCGCCTTCGACCATGTGATTTGAATCTTTACGCGTGCATCCACCTGGCGCAGGTCCAGCGTGCTGGAACCGGCGGCGTAAGGGTAGCAATCGCAACCAATCGGCTGCTCCTTACGCGCCCGGTCAAGCCATTCGAGCACTTCCGCGCTGCGTCCCCAGTTCGCGATGCCTGCACATTTCAAATGCGAAATCACCACTGGAACTGCAGCGTGCCTGCCAATGCGAACCGCCTCGTCCATCGCCTGCAGCATCGCCTCCGTCTCGCTGCGCAAATGAGTGGCGTAGATTGCGCCAGCACTAGCCAGCAACTCCGCCAGCGCCATCACTTCTTCTGTGGAAGCCGAGTAAGCCGAAAGATACGCCAGACCGGTGCTCAGACCGGTCGCTCCGTGGTCCAGCGCCTCCTGCAACTGTGCGCGCATTCCACGTATTTCCCCGAGTGTCGCTGCCCGGTCAAGGCGATCCATATGGTTGTTGCGAAGCGCCGTGTGACCGACCAGCGCGGCGACATTCACGGCGGGTTGCGCCGCCGCGACGGCATGGATGTAGGCTGCAAACGTTGGGTAACAGAAGTCCTTCGCGTCCCCAAGAAGATTCATAGGATCGGGCGGTTCGCCGCGCAGTTGCACTGGAGCTGCGCTGATGCCGCAGTTGCCAACCACCACTGTCGTTACGCCTTGCGACAGTTTCGGCAGCATTTGCGGGGCGAGGATGACGCTGGTATCGTCGTGCGTATGCGCATCGACGAATCCCGGCGCCAGCACTTTTCCTTCGCCATCAAAAATGTCTTCGGCGGCGTAATGTGGCAGGTTGCCGATCGCGATGATGCGCTCCCCCTCGATGGCAACATCTGCCATTTCCGGCGACCCTCCGCTGCCGTCGGCAACGTGAACGCTGCGGATTAATGTTGTGCAGTTCGGCATTTCTGCTCTCGGCCCATTGGGTGCATGTCAATATTGGCGAATCGTTCTGTTTGGCTTCTTCGCTTCTCCAGTAATCTCCAAAGCTTATATCATTTGAGATTCATAGGGGGAATCGCATGGAAGAACACGAGGCCAGCCGCGCAGCTTATGTCACGATGGAACGGTCACGGGTGCCTCTTGGTCCCTTGAACAAAGGTCTGGGCCCCATGGATGGGCCGTTGACTCCGCTCCAGATTGCCGAGCAACGTTGGAACCTGTTACATGAGGATCTCAGCCTTCCGACCGCGGTCCTATACGAGGACAAGTTGGCGCATAACCTTGCGTGGATGCAGCGATTCATTCAGGCGTATGGCGTCAACCTGGCTCCGCACGGAAAAACCACCATGGCTCCTGCGCTTTTTGCGCGTCAACTCCAAACTGGGGCCTGGGGCATCACGCTGGCCACCGCACATCAGTCAAGAGTGGCGCATGAACATGGTGTCCGCCGCGTTTTGATGGCGAATCAACTGGTCGGGAAGCAGAATATGGAAATCGTCTCGCGCCTGTTACGGGATGAGACATTTGAGTTTCATTGTCTGGTCGACTCAGCCCAACAAGCGGACCAGCTTGGAGAATTTTTCTCTGTACATCGTCAAAAGCTGAATGTCTTGATCGAGTTGGGAGTTGACGGCGGACGTACCGGAATCCGCAATTCGCAGGAGCTCGATGCGCTGCTGGCTGCACTTCATCGCTGGCGCGATCACCTCGCTGTCTCTGGCGTCGAGTTGTATGAAGGCGTGCTGCAGGACGAAACAGACATTCGTAAATTTCTGCACCGTGCCGTCGAGGTGGCGGCTAAGCTCGCGAAAGGGAATCACTTCGACCGGAATCCGGCGGTCCTTTCCGGCGCTGGTTCTGCATGGTATGACATTGTGGCGGAAGTATTCTCCGCTGCCGATATCGGATACCCAGTCGAGATCGTCTTGCGTCCAGGATGCTATCTGACGCATGACGTAGGTGTTTATCGTGAGGCCCAGATTCAGATCCAAAGCAGAAATCCGATCGCGCAGAAGATGCGATCCGGTCTGCTGCCTGCATTGCAGTTGTGGGCCTATGTGCAGTCCATCCCGGAAAAGGACAAGGCGATTCTCACACTGGGAAAACGCGACGCAGCCTTCGATGCCGGCTTGCCGACTCCCAGCCTGCACTACCGGCCTGGGCAGGCTAGACCGGATGCCTGCCCTAGCCGTTGGGAACTCTTCCGCATGATGGACCAACATGCTTATATGAAAATTTCCGAGGGTGACGATGTCCGGGTGGGGGACATGATTGGACTCGACATCTCACATCCTTGCTTGACCTTCGATAAATGGCGTTACCTACCGGTGTTGGATTCCAGCTATCAGGTCATCGATATCGTGCAGACATTTTTCTAGCGATTCGGCGGTTCCATGCCGAACGAAGAAATGCAGCGGAATTTTTTTAGGATAGACACGTGCTGCAATTGCTACCGATCACAGACCAAATGGCCGCGCTGGAAGCCGGTCAAACGACCAGTCGTGAACTGGTCGAGAAATGCCTTGCGGCTGCGGCTGATCCCTCAGGCGAAGGCGCACGCGCCTTCACGCGAATCTATGATACTTCTGCTCGACATGGGGCAGATGCCATCGATAAACAGCGTCGTACGGTCGTGGATCTGGGATCGCTTCTTGGCCTGCCAATCTCCGTCAAAGATCTTTTTGATGTCGCAGGAGAGCCGACGCCGGCCGGATCAAAAGTGCTGAAAAATGCGCCGCCCGCGACAAAAGATGCGGCTGTCATTAAACGCTTGCGAGCGGCCGGGGCAATCCTGGTCGGACGAACCAACATGACCGAGTTTGCCTTCTCCGGTCTGGGGATCAACCCGCACTACGGCACACCCCGCAATCCCTATGACCGGACGAATGGGCGCATCCCAGGCGGTTCCTCTTCCGGCGCTGCCGTCTCCGTCGCCGATGGCATGGCTGCGGCGGCAATCGGCACAGACACCGGGGGCTCCCTCCGCATCCCTGCAGCACTCTGTGGTCTCACCGCATTCAAACCAACCGCGCGTCGCGTACCGCTGCAAGGCGTGCTGCCGTTATCTCGCAGTCTGGACTCCGTTGGTGCGATTGCTCCAACAGTTGCCTGCTGTGCACGGATTGATGCCGTTTTATCCGGCGATGCCCCCACGCCGTTGCTTCCTTGTGAAATGGCTGAACTCCGCGTCGGCGTTCTTCAAGGCTACGTGCTCGATGGATTGGATGCCTATGTCGCCCGTCGCTTTGAAGCGGCATTGTCCATTCTTTCCACGGCAGGCGCACATCTGGCGGAAGTACGCTTCTCTACGCTGCATGAGATTCCCGAATCCTATGCCGGGGGTGGAATCCCTGCCTATGAATCGTACGACTGGCACCGTCAACTCATCGCTACGCAAAGAGAGTTCTATGATCCGCGTGTCCTGGTGCGGATTCAGCGCGGAAAAGAAATCTCTCAGACGGATTATCTGGAACTGATGGATACACGCTGCCGAATAATTGCCGAAGCCGATCGTGCCTTTTCTGATTCGGATGTTTGGCTGTTGCCAACAGTGCCGCGCATCGCTCCTGTAATCTCTGAACTAGTCTCTGATGATGCCGCGTATTTTGAGGCAAATGCGGCGATGCTTCGAAATTCGAGCATCTTCAATTTTCTTGATGGCTGCGCGTTATCCATCCCTTGTCACCTACCCGGCGAGGCCCCAGTGGGCCTCATGCTCGCAGCTCCGGGAGGTCAGGATCGTAACCTACTGCGAATCGGTCTAGCGATGGAGACCGCTTTGGCCGAGGCAGGATGTGCCATAGTGCGCGCACCGCTGCAATAGTTTCTTGCCGCGCCCGATCATGAAATCAGCCACTGCAGCTACAGCGTGCGC
>JAJZCA010000127.1 GCA_021798735.1 Acidobacteriota bacterium
CGTTTTCAAATCCCACCGTTGAGCCAAAAGAGCTTGCCTCCCTCAGACACGGCAAAATAGCACGAACCTATCAGTTCGTGACGAACTTGGGCTAGCGCCAGGAGCAGCGCGGTTGCCGGAAGAATCCGCGGGAGCATCATTTGCGTTTTCCTCTGTCGGACGAAAAATTCCTGGGTCGAGCGTGGCTTTCCACATCTGGGTGCATTACGCGCGATGCTGCCTGGCCGGAGCACGGTTCACCGCCCAATAACCGAGACAGAATATACGGGTAAGTCCCAGTAAACACCCCGACATCACTCGCTGAATAGTCCAAATGGCAAGCAGGAACTGGCGTCAGCAGAGGATACGTCCGGTGCAGTTAGCACATGAAATTTTCGCATATCGACGGGCGAGGATGGTTCCATGCAGAGAAGAATGGAGTTCCATCCGAGGGTCGGGTGCCCCTCTCAAGCCAAACAACAAACTTGAATCCACCCACCCGCTATATGGACTGCACAGGAATCAGAGTCAGGTCCTCGACCAGGCCAATTTCCTTTTGAACGAACGGCTCCGCATATCGCACGCCACCGAGCATTCCATAGAAGCGTGCCAGGGCGAAGGTACGCTCGCGAATTTCCTCCTGCGGAACAAAAATCTTTCCGCCGGAAGCTTGATTTTCGTATTGCGAGCGATACGCCATCAGGGATTGAAAGCGCTGCTCGATATGAGCGGTGATGTCGACGACGAAAGTAGGGCGGACATCCGCGTATAGGCTGGCATAGAGAATTTTGAAGGGACGATGGAGCGGCGCATCGGTTTCTACCTTGGCAAGACCGGCGACAAAACAGGCCTCATAGCCGAGGGTCGCGGCAATCGCATGATCGGGATGGCGCGCCTGCCAGTATGGCAAAATCACAACGCGAGGCTGAGCCTGCCGCAGCACTGCGGCGATTTTCAGGCGACTCTCCCAGGTATTTTCCAGCCGGCCATCGGGGAGGTCGAGGGCATGGCGCCAGGAAGCGCCCAGGATTCTTGCAGCCTCCTCGGCTTCGGCCGCACGCTGCTCTGCCGTGCCGCGCGTACCGGCTTCACCCTGGGTCAGATCGAGGATGGCGGTACGCAGGCCGATCGAAGAAGACTGAAGCAGCGTCCCCCCGCAGGTCTGCTCCACATCGTCTCGATGCGCTGCAATGGCGAGAATGTCGACGGGCTGGATCATGGCGTAGAACCAGGAGACATGTTTCGATGCTGCAGAATCCAGATCTCAAAGTCGAGACCCTTCGACAAGCTCAGGGCAGGCTCTGGAGCACCCACATGTCGCTGATCGTGGGAACCGCAGCTCCCTCCACTTCAGTCGGGTTGACAGTTCTTCTGGACTTGTGTTGCCTTCAGCCCAGATTCGTCCGCCGCAACGGACCTGGAGCGCCCCGAATGGCGCTCAATCGGAGGCATTGGTGATCGCATCCATATAGGCGACGTCAAAGGCAGTACCCTGCACGGTCACGTTGCCGTTGTACAATTCGCTGCCAGCCGAATAGCCGGTGGTAATGGTAGTGATGCCGACATTGGTGGTGGCGTAGATGTGAATCTGTCCGCCATAGGCGGTATACATCTTGTGCCACTGAAGGACGGCGCAGAGCCCTGTCAGATCGCCATACCACGGTTCGACCATTACCGAATTGGTGGCCAGATTGAACATGGTCAGGCAGCCGGTTTCTTTCTGATTTGTGGCCACGCGTTCGCCAGTCTGGCACAACTGAGAACCGATCCACAAGGTATTGTCGTCGCCAAACAGCATCTTGGTGTGGGTACCGTCGGAGATCGGATAGGTGGCGGTGACCTGGTTGGAGGCCAGATTCAGGACCGACAGAAACCCTTCGAACAGGCCATCCTTTTGCAATTGCTGACCCGAGACATAGAGGACGGCGCCGCCGGGCACAGGATATGTCTGTTGGGCGAGGTTTACTGGTGGGCCGTACAAGGCCATGGTGGCGCCGCCGGGCACTGGGACTCTTCGCTCCTCCGTAGGCGGCGCTGGGTTTGCGGGCGGAGTGGGGTAGGTGCTTCCCGGGAAGTTATAGATGTCGAGGACGCCCATATTGAGGAAGCTGACGCTCGACTGCTGGCCGCCGCATTCCGGGCCGCAGTTAAGGAGCCAGCCGGTGGTGCCATCGGAAGAAAAGATGGTGTTATAGGGCCGATCGAATTGAATGGGATTGCCGTGCTGGTCGAGCACGGGAACGACACAGTAGACGGGCAGGTTGATCGGCTGACAGTCCACCGGGGCGACGCCCTTGGGCCAGTTGGCCTCATTCGGAAAGGTCGGCACCGGCGAGACGTTCCCGTTGGGCTGTTGCAGGTGGATGATTCGATACGCGTAATTGTTGTTCTGAACAAACGCCAGCATCACGGTGGCACTGGGGTTGACTTCCACTTTGTATACATTGGGAAGATTCAGATAAACGGTTGCGCCCTGTACCCGGTCCTCCACGGTAACGAATTGTGCCGTCTGGCTTGCGGCGACGATAGCTGTTCCACTCGATGGAATAAATACGCTGCTGGAAAGACCGGGCAACCCGCTGATGTTCCCCGTTTCCGCCTCGGTGGCATAATTGATGGCAGCCAAACTGCCATCGCCGGAGCCGTAGACATACCCGGTGGACTGCTCAGGATAATTGAGAATGAGACTCGGCAAACTACCCTTGTATCCGCTGATAAAGAAGCTAGGGATGGTGCCGTTTTCGGCGTTTCGAATATCGTAACGGGCATCCAAAATCTGTAACGCACCGGTTGTAATCGGAGACGGATTTTGAATCGCCACCAAGACCCGCTCCAGGATGGTACTGGGAGGAAAGGCACGGCCGGCTAGAAACGAATTCTGGCCAAGACAGCCTATCATCCAGAAGATGCTTGTGACGGTGACGACACTGAGGACAACGCGGACAAAGCTACTACGACTCATCAAAGCTCAATGCTCCAATTCGAGGGCACATTCGACGTTCCTGGTTGAAAGGCTAGTGTATACCAGACGACCCGATCTGGCGCTTCTGTGCCGCACCTACTAGGATAAGCAGACGGACCCATTTCGATGCCGACAAGGTTAAGCGAACTTTTCCAAACACGAAGCGTTCTTTGCGACGGCGCCATGGGCACAATGCTGTACGAACGCGGCGTGTTTATTCATCGCTGTTACGACGAATTGAATCTTTCGCAGCCGGACCTGATTCGCGCAATCCACGAGGAATACCTGCAGGCTGGAGCCGAAATCGTTGAAACCAACACTTTTGGCGGCAACCGATTTCGACTGCAACGGCATGGCCTGCAAGACAAGGTCCACGACGTAAACGTAGCTGGCGCAAAGATTGCCCGTCAGGCGGCGGATCAGATACATGAGAAGCAAGCCACACAGGCCTACGTCGCCGGCGCGGTGGGTCCGCTGGGCGTGCAGATTGAACCACTGGGAAAAGTCTCGCTTGAAGAAGCGCGGGCGGCATTTGCAGAGCAGATTCTCGCCCTGGCGGAAGGGGGCGTCGATCTGCTGATACTGGAGACGATGACGTCGCTGAGCGAAGTACATCAGGCCATTCTTGCGGCGCGGGAAGCAGCCCCGGGACTACCTATTCTGGCGATGATGACAATCGATGAGGAGGGTAATACGCTGGATGGCTCTTCGCCGGAAATAGCGGCGAAAAGACTGACGGAGTGGGGCGTGGATGCCGTGGGCTGCAACTGCAGCGCCGGGCCGGCGACCATCCTAAGTGCGATTGAGCGGATGCGCACGGCGACGACGCTGCCCCTGGTTGCGATGCCGAACGCGGGAATGCCGCGCGCAGTGGATGGGCGAAACATTTATTTGTGCTCGCCGGAATATATGGCCAGTTTTGTGCGTAAGTACGCGCAGGCCGGAGTGCAGTTTGTCGGCGGCTGTTGCGGGACGACGCCCAGCCACATTCGCGCCATGCGCTCTGCGCTGCGGGCGCTGGATGCCCGCAAGAGCGGACCCGTGACGGCTGCACCCGTGACCGTGCAGAATGCCGTGACTCCGCCGCCGCTGGAACAGCGATCGAAACTTGGCTCAGACCTGGTCGCGGGAAAATTTATTGCGTTGGTGGAAATTGTGCCGCCGCGGGGCATCAGTGCGCATCGCGAACTGCAGGCCGCAACCATGCTGGCGCAGCATGGCGTGGAGGCGATCAATGTTCCGGATTCGCCACGCGCGTCGGCCCGCATGAGCGCGTTGAGCCTATGTCTGCAAATCCAGCAGCAGGTCGGCATCGAAAGCGTGCTGCACTACACTTGTCGCGATCGCAATGTGTTGAGTATCCAGTCTGACCTGCTGGGCGCTGCTTCGCTGGGGCTGCACAACATTTTGTGCCTGACGGGCGATCCGCCCAAACTGGGGAATTATCCGGATGCAACGGCGGTGTTCGACGTGGATGCGATTGGACTGGTCAACATCGTTCGCAATCTAAATAGCGGGCTCGACATTGGCGGCAACTCCGTTGGCGCATCGACCGGATTTGCGATCGGTGTCGCTGCCAATCCCGGCGTGCCCGACCTGGACAATGAAGTGCGCCGCTTCGCCTACAAGGTAGAGGCAGGCGCGGAATATGCCATCACGCAGCCGGTGTTCGATCTGCGGCTGCTGGAAGCTTTTCTGAAGCGGGTCGAGCAATTTCATCTACCGGTGATTGCCGGCATCTGGCCACTGGTCAGTTTGCGCAATGCGGAATTTATGCGGAACGATTTGCGCGTCTTTGTGCCGGATGAAATTCTGCTGCGCATGCAGCAGGCCGATACGCCGGAACTGGCACGGGCTGAAGGCGTGAAGATCGCGCAGGAGATGCTGGTTGCCGCTCGCGATATGGTGCAGGGCGTGCAGGTCAGCGCACCGTCGGGCCGCTACGAAGCCGCATTGACGGTGATGGAGGGCGTGCTGGCGGATCGCGCAACTGCGGGCGGGGTGGGAATGGCTGGACGCGGACCCACGTTAAAATCGAAATCGGAATCAGTCCTCAAAACAGAACAGGGAGTTGACCTTGGCAAGCTTTGAAGACTCTTTGAAGCAGTTGGAAGGTATCATCGCCAAACTGGAACGGGGCGACCTGCCGCTGGAAGAATCGGTGCGACTGTTTGAAGAAGGCGTCCAATTATCGAATGCCTGCAAGGGAGATTTGGAAGCTGCCGAAGGCAAGATTCAAATCCTGCTAAAGCAAAAAGACGGAAGCCGCAAGGCGGAAATGTTTCCGCTAGCCGATGAGCCTTCAGACGAGTTGAAATAACCGCTAGGCCGATTCACTTCGCAGCGGCCGAAAGCTTGTGCATGCCTGGATTGCTGGACAGACTTAGCAGGTTGGCAAAAATGCGATAGGCCCCGGAAACACCTTCCGGCAGTTGGCGATAGAAGGCATAGGCATCGTAAACATAGAAACCTTTGCCATAGGGGGCAATCAGAAGACCGCCCTTTTGCGGTGCCTGGTCTGGGTCATGCGTTTCAGTGGGAGCGGTATAGTGTGGATCCCAACTGCGCATGAAACCGTGACCGCGCTCTTCTACCCAGCCAGTGAAATCTTGCTCTGTAATTTTGTTGGGCCAGGTCAACGCGGGATAGGTGGGATCCAGGAAAGTGACGTGCGAATTTTCGTCAATCACTTTTTCTGCATTGCCGCCGAGTTGAAAAGGATAAGGACCGGAGGTATCGCCTAACTCCGTCAGGTTGTATTGGACGATGAGCGTGCCACCATTTTTCACATATTCCAGCAATCGCGCATTGAAGGTCTTCAACTCCGGACGCACCGCATAGGCACGCACGCCGAGAACGATGGCGCGAAATTGATCCAGGCTGCCGGTCGCTATATCTTGCGCAGACAGAAATGTAGTTTGAATACCAAGATCTTCAAGCGAAGCTGCGAGGCTATCGCCGGTTCCAGCGACATAGCCCACAGTTAGGCCCGGGGGCAGATGGATATCGACTCCTGTCGTTCGGTAGGTGGCGTCGCGGTAATACGGATAGGAACGAAGACCGGTGTAGCCGACAGCCGTTGAGCCTGAGTTATAAGTCTGTCCTTGATATGTGGCCATAGCGGTAATGCGATAAAGTTTGACTTCGACCTTCTTCGGGATCACTTGAAATTCGATGTTTTGTTGGCCGCCATTTTGCTGGGTGGCAAAGTGCGCCACGGAGGGATTCGATCTCCAGCCAACGGGCAGTTTGAGAGACACGCTTCCGGTTGCGAGGCCTTCAACATCGCTACGAATTTGGACGCGAATTGTGAACGACTTACTTGTAAGTGGAACGATGCCCGCCTTGGGCGACACCCATACCGAAATTGCCGGAGCCACCAGCATGGGGTCCAAAACGGGACCGGAGCCGTGCACAGCGTGCACTGTCTGCACAACCTGGTCGAGGACTACTTCCGCGCCTCGATAGGTAAAGGTGGCGCGGGCAGCGAGAGGATACGGCATCCACGAGCGATTGAGATACGCCGGATTCGAGATATCGTAGTACGGCTGTTCCAGGTTCGGGCGCGTAAAGTAGGGCTTGGTGATGGTCGCGTCGGCGGGGACGGTGACAGAAAATGCGGCATCTTCGGTATCGCCCGCACTTAAAGAAGCTGGGGCAGCGCCAAGAGCGGAAAGCTTCCAGTCCTTGTCCGGCGTAGTGACGAGACGGACATCTTTTACCGTAACAGGGTCTATACCTTGATCGGCGAGATGGACGCGGACTTGAAACGACTGGCCCGGAATTGCCGACTGAAACGTATTGGACGAGGCCCTGCCATGGCCTCTGCGACCTTCTTCGGCGTCATTCGAAACTACAGCCTCGATGCTGATGCCAAGCGCCTGGGTGAGGGCTGTGTTGAATTGCACCTTCTTCACACCCAGTTCATGCAGGATGTTATAGCGAGCATCTTCCGGCAGCGGTTTCTGCTGGACTTCTGCAATGAGCGCGTCCGTTTGCTGTAGTCCGCCGGCCAGCAGCGGCGCGATCTTTTCAGGAGAATCGATCGAGTAGCTCCGGATTGCCTGCTCGATGAGCGCATCGATGGCGGTTAGTTTGTCGCGAATCCAGCCAGCCTGGTCTGCCGGTGCGTAGTCGGCAATTCCGGCGAGCGAAACATCGATTCCATCGAAGAAGCCGGTTTCTTTGGGCGTGGCGGGAACGCGAGACGCGTAGAGACGATAGGGCGACGAATCGGGGCCGGGAGCCGGAATGCCGTAGCCGCCATTCTGCGATTTCTGCTGACCCCATCCTTCCCGGGCAATCTGCAAATAGGAAAGACCGAGCGAAGGACTGTATTGGCCGACTGGAATCGCCAGCGTGGGAGACGGCTTTCCTTCAATCCAAGTGTTATTGACGTAGTTATGAAAACGCGCGGGCGCCCAGTGGCCGGTGGCGTAGTCGAACACACCCCGCGAGGAGATGGTGGCAAATGGGGTGCGCACATACATCTTGAGCGGAGCCCAGGGACGAAGGCCGGCGCGGATTTGATCGGGAAACATGTTCGGATCGGCGGCGGCGTTGTAGACCTCCTGCGCCATCTGGCCGGCGACCTGGTGCTGCCCGTGACCGTCGGAAACATTGCCGGAAAATACAGACGTAACCACCAGCGGGCGAGTCATGCGCACGACACGGACGGAATCGTAAAGAACGCGGTCGTACCCCCACTTCTGCATGGCCTCTTCTTTGGTTTTTGTGAAGCCGAAGTCGGCAGCGCGCGACCAGTATTGATGGACGCCATAGTATTGATCGGCTTTCAGCAGTTCTTCTGTGCGAACGATACCCAGCTGGTCCCAGAAATCCGACGACATCACATTCTGGCCGCCCTCGCCGCGGTTCAACGTGAACAGATTGGTATCGGCGCCGACCTCGCGACTTTCGTAGGTAAGCACACCGCCATCTTCATCGTCCGGATGGGCGGTAAACATGATGAGGCTGGCCCGCGTATGCAGTTCACGTAGCGTCTGCCACAGGGCCGCTGCGCCGCGATTGAGCTGAATAGCGCGAGCATTCGCGTCCGGTTCGACTTTGGCGGAAGTCTGGCCGAAAACTGGTATCGTGATCCATACGATACATGCAAGCAGGGCGATGCCGATCGATTGTTGCGCTGAACGTCGATTCATTCGTATGACCTTTGCAGATGACAAGTTAATGGCAATTATGAAACAACGTGCAATGATGATTGAACACACATCTGGGTTGAAACGGGTCGAGAATTGGCCGCGATCTTCATCTTTTTCGCTAGCTCCATAATCTCAGACACGAGACAGTTTCTCACACAGAACACGGAATGATGGCTACGGAATCTTCATTGAACCCGGCAGCAGTTGGAGGCGACGCGGTGGGGCCGCGGTCGCTGGTGCGCGGCATCGGACTGACGACTGCGATCAATCTGAATGTGCTGAACATGATTGGCGTGGGGCCGTTCATCACGCTGCCGCTGATGGTGGTGGCACTGGGAAATCGTGCCATCCTGGGCTGGATTTTCGGGGCCATACTCGCGTTGTGCGACGGCATGGTGTGGGCCGAGTTGGGAACTCGCTTTCCGGAGTCGGGCGGAAGCTATCTGTATCTAAATCGGCTGTACGGCGTGCAGCGCTGGGGGCGGCTGCTTTCGTTTTTGTATATCTGGCAGCTGACGTTCAGCGCGCCGCTGTCGACGGCCTCCGGTGCGGTGGGGCTTTCGCAATATGCGGCCTATCTGTGGCCGAGGCTGAACCTTTCCTGGTTTACGTATGAGGTTGGGCTCGGCGGATGGTTCCACATTCACCTGGCGGTGACACTAGGATCGATTGTCGCGATGCTGGCGTGCGGTCTGGCAACGTTTCTGATCTACAACGGCATTCAGGCGGTGGGGCGAATTTCGCGCGTGCTGTCGATTGGGGTGCTGCTGGCGATCGTGTGGGTGATTGTTTCCGGGCTGGCGCACATGGGTGGAGCGGCGGCCCACGCCAGCGCATTTTCTGCAGAACACGGCGTTGGCGGCTTCAGTGCGGGATTGCTGATCGCCATCTACAATTACGGCGGCTACTACAACATTTGTTTTCTTGCGGGAGAAGTAAAGGACCCGCGGCGCATTATTCCCAGGGCAATCTTCTGGTCGATCCTGATTGTTGCCAGCCTGTATGTGTTTTTGAATATCAGCGTGCTGCAGGTCATCCCGGTGCATGAGTTTATGAAGCCGGGAGCGATCTCGACACGCAGCTCCGTGATTGCCGTTGTGATGCAGCGGCTGTATGGACCCTGGGCGGGCAAGGCCATGGCCGTGTTGATTGTGTGGACGGCCTTTGCGTCGGTGTTTGCGGTGCTGCTGGGATATTCGCGAGTGCCGTATGCGGCGGCTGTCGACAAGAATTATTTTGCCAGCTTCGCCACGCTGCACAAGACGAAACACTTCCCTACCGTGTCGTTGCTGGTGCTGGGAGCAGTGTCTGTTTTCTTTTGCCTGTTTCGATTGCCCGACCTGATTGCGGCGCTGATCATCACCCGCATCGTATTTCAATTCCTATTGCAGGCGGTCGGGCTGGTGGCGTTTCGCAGCCGTCTGGGAGGTCAGC
>JAJZCA010000128.1 GCA_021798735.1 Acidobacteriota bacterium
CCCAGGGATGGTGACGTACCATCCTGCCTATCTGTTGCGCGATCCGCGCCAGAAGGCTGAGGCGTGGAAGGATCTGAAGCTGGTGATGACGGAGATGGGACTCGCGCCTCCGCAGCGTCCCTCCTGAGGGAGTTGCGGGGCTATGGCAGGCGTTGAGGGGTCTCCGCCTCCGTTTGGAGGGAGTGGCCTCCGCCTGCTAAACTAAGTTTGCTTTCCAGAATGTGGGGCTGTAGCTCAGCTGGGAGAGCGCCTCGTTCGCAACGAGGAGGTCAGCGGTTCGATCCCGCTCAGCTCCACCAAAAGATCCATCCAATTTAAGCTGCGGGCGTAACACCTGCCCGAGAGCCGCTGTGGGCGTTTTGCCTGACTCAATTGCCGAGATCCATATCCCCGAATTGACAACCACGATCATATGAGGCGGAGGCTTCCTGCCTGCCTCTTCTCTGTACGAACTTCCTGCACCAGACGCTCCACAGATTGAGGGGTGTACCCCTTGTGCTTGTCGTTAAGCCCAAGCGCGTTCAGTTCGTCGAGGGTCTTGCGCAACTGTTGGCGCGGTAGGTGCGGAATGCCTCCCAAAACAACTCGCTGGTCGTCCTGATCTCCTGCTTCGCCAGTCGCTCCGCCTGGCTGGCGAGGTCTGAGGGAAAGCTGACGGTGAAGGTGCGGCACATCCGGGAGATGGCTTTCATGCTGCAACCTTATAAAACATTACAGTGTAAGACAATGCAGACGAGATATTTTCCTGTCCACTTCGAAAGTATCCAACGTGTAGACCGCGTGCGTACATCTGTCTTTGGCGAGCCCAATGGTGACGACCGGGTGAATCTTGAGACGAAAGGGCCGGGAGTTGGGGTCGAAAAGGGACCCACCGGACCGAACCGGCAGGTCTGCATCTTAGCTTGTGCGGTCACTGCGTTTGTCCCAGCTTCATCTTCCGGGAGACATCCTTGTGTGACCGGGCTTCGAGACCTCGCGCACCCGCAACGGGAGTGTTGCGGTGAGGTAACGGATCTAACAAGAGAACATTGACGCCGGTTTTTATAGGCGAAAGGTTCTTGACAGGGCGGCCCTTTTCGCTGGCAGTGTAGTGGCGTTGCGGGAGCCACCTGGGTCCGCACCGTGCCGGTCCGTCGGGCAAAATCGGCGCTATGGCGCGCCATCCC
Organism: Acidobacteriota bacterium; assembly: GCA_021798735.1. GTDB lineage: Bacteria > Acidobacteriota > Terriglobia > Terriglobales > Acidobacteriaceae > JAKAAZ01. Next base: position 1,167 of record JAJZCA010000128.1, read on the forward strand.
TGCCTGTGGAGGGCGAAGGAGGCGGTGGTGCTGTCATATCGATGAAGAGGTGGAGTGCGCAACCGGATTGGCGGCCGGATCCCGAGGGTCGGATACATGCAAGAATTGAGAGAGCTCGAGCATGGAACGGGCTGAGCGCGACGACCAACAATATTTCATTCCGTGCACGGCGGAGAGCCTGAAGAGAGGGGATTGCAATGCGTTCAGCGCAGATCGAGGGACCGTCCAGGAGAGTGCATCGACCTTCCGTTGGCTCGAGACGCCAGATCGAACGCGCCGCGCTCTATCTATGCTTAACTTGCCTCATTCTGGGCTGCTCCTTGAGTATCTGGTGGGCCCGGAGGTGGCCGCTCGTCGGCGACGCTTCGCTGATCCGCTATGTGGTCTTCCTGATGCGAAGCGGAATGAAGCCCTATGTCAACATCGTTGACATCAATCTTCCCGGAAGTTACTTGCTCGAGTATGGTGCGATGCAACTCTTCGGCTGGGGAGCACACGGCTTAAGAGCTTACGACGGCTTCCTTTGTATCTCTCTCTGTACATTAAGCTACTTCGCTGGAGGCAAAGAGGGTCAGGAGCGACTCTTTTGCTTGGCGGGCGGATTGCTTTTCGTTCTTATACACCTCCATGATGGTGTGTTCCAGGCGGGGCAACGAGATGAGGCGATGGCCGTCCTGGCAGTGGGCGCAGCGGTTGTGATGATTCGAGGTGAAGGACTCACCTTAACAACGCTGTTTCTTTTTGAATCACTTATCGGCCTTAGCTTGACGATAAAACCCACATTGCTGCCGATGACGTTGCTGCCTCTGGCGCTTTGGCAGACAACCACCGACCGAACATTCAAGGGTGCGCTTAGACTCTTCGGCGCAGGATCCCTCGGAGTCATGTTCCCCGTCACCCTGGTGCTGTTGTGGCTCCGCTCCTACCACTCTCTCCACGCCTTCTGCGACGTATTGCGGACAATCGACCTGCTGCATGGGGAGCTTGGAAGGAAGAGCGTCTGGTGGCTGGTTCCGCACGCAGCGTCTCCGGTCATCTTGCTATTTCTGCCGTGGTTAATCGTGGTCGCAACCGGCCGTCCCGCGTTTGACCGGCCTCGGACGCTGTTGTTCGGTGCGGCTTGCTGCGGCTTGCTATCCTACGTTGAGCAGGGTAAGGGGCTGGCGTACCAACGGTATCCATTTCTCGCGATCTGGCTTGTTCTTGTCTTTTTAGATTTCGCACGGGCCGCGATGTCGATTGGAGCGCCCCGGGTGACAGCGGTTGCAGCGCTTCTAGCGGTCTCTTTCGGATTCGCCCCCAAATTGACGTCTGAGACGGAATCCTTCGATACAGCATCTCCCTTGCAAAAGAGCCTTGAGCGAGCCCTGCACGAAGACGGGACGGTGGGGTCTGTTCAATGCATCGACACCTACGGCGGATGTGTTAATGCGCTCTACGATCTGCGCATCAAACAGGCGACCGGTTATCTTTACGACTGCTATTTATTTGCTCCGCCCAGCGGGATAAGAGACAGCTACAGGAAGGAATTTCTTAGTGCATTCGACTCAGCGAATCCTTCAATCGTTATCGTGACAGACAATCAATGTTTTCATGTGGAGCGAAGCTTTGCCCGGATCGCGTCCTGGCCTGAGTTCGACGAGCAGTTGAGTAAGCACTATACCGTAAGAGAGAGGTGGACATCCCAGATCAGCTACAAGTGGTGGACCCGCCCTGAGGTTCCAACTGCCTATACCGTATATATCCGTAGGTGAACCTAGTGCGGAGCCTCGGGGCATCTTTGAACAAAGCTCGCTGAGTTCCTGAAGGACGGAATCTACTGCGGCGGCCCGGGCGGGGGTGCGCGGGCTTCGATTTTAGCGTCGGACGGATCTTTCGAGGCCGCTGTCCGACTCGTCTACGCTCCGAGAGCAGCCTCTACGGCTGGCCGTCTTGGAATCAGCCCGAGCCGCTGTTTCTTTTTGTTGAACCGAGTCGGATAAATCCTCGACTGACCAATGTACCGCCGTAACCCGTTCAGCCTGGGCATGTGGAAGGCACGCGGACCGACAAATCCACTCAAATCCTTGCGCTCTTCTGCGATCCATCTCAGAGACGACTTTTGGACGTCCGCTCAACATGCCAGTTATTTCCCAATTCGAACACGCCCATACGCTGTTTCGGGACACCGTGCCAGGATTAATACCCTGGTAACACATCGCTTTTCCCCTATGTGGGGAATCGGTGCTAGTCTTGACTTGGTCCTCTGACTCACTTTCACTCCCTAGGTTTCGATATCAACGCAGCCTAACCTACGGCATCTTATTCGGTCGGCGTGAAGCAAATGTCATTCCGGGTCCCCGCTCTGCGCGGCAGCTCTTCAAAAGCTGGCCAGGCTGTGCCCTTTTCCCGCCGAGTCGATAATTTGAGGAAAATATGGCAACTATCATTAAGAACCCGAACCCGTGTGTCTTAATGCTCTTGGCGCTCGAGTTCATCGTGGCATCTGCGTCTTCAGCTCAAACATTCCCGTCCTTCGGCGCGCCAGCTGAGCAATCGCAACTACTGTTGGATGCTGGGGTCTCTTCGGCGCAGGTCCCGAACGGCCTTTACACGTCCGTATTGATGTCCGTATATTCATATGGCGGTGCCCTAAATTATTCAATATCAACCAACGGGACGACCTCAGCCTATAATATTCAGGCATCCGGTCAGCCCCTCACTTCGAGCGTCGGCGCCAGTACTACGGTTCCGTATATTGACTGTTTGGCGAGCCATCCCAGTACTTGCTCTGCGTCAGTTGGTGTCTTCCAGGGCAATATTTATATAACTTATGCAGACGCTAACACTCTTGGAATTGATGTAATAGAGGCTGTTCCAATTGCCAACAATGTCGCCTATACATTCCGCTTGGTTTACCAGTCTTCCGCCGTTAACCTCACAACCTCGCCTGCTATGACGGTGTTCACAAACTCAGATGGGATTCCTCAACTGGTGATCATTTTCGGTTCAGACATTACGAATGTAAACAATGCATTCTACGAACTAACCCAAAGCGGCTCTGGAACGTGGAGTTTGAGCGACTCAAATATGGGAGGCGACCCCAACCTGAACATCTCAAGTGCCTCTCAGCCGGCCGTCGCGGAATTAAATGGCACTCTTTGGCTATGTTCACAGCAGAATAATTCTAGTCGCTATATGTTTGTTTACAGCAGTACCGACGGTACTACATGGAGTTTCAACGGGGAAAAGAGCCTAGCAATGGGTAGTGGCGGATCCATGGTGGTATTTAACAATACCCTAGTGCTTGCGACCCAACAGGATAGTTCAGCGCATGACCTTTTCGTTTTCGAAAGTACGGATGGGACAAACTGGACGGCTAACCAATATACAGGTATCCAAATCGGGTCCACTCCAGCACTTTCCCTTTATAACGGAGACCTTTCGCTTCAATTTCAATCAAATAGTGGCGACCCGACGCCGCTCTTTACCGCCCTAGCTTCCAATTAAACAGACTCGAGAGTGGTCGGTGGTGTGTTGCCGTGTTCTGGCGACCGCCTCAAACAAAGGTGGCTGGCGGGGTGCTATTCGTGGCCCTTCCAAGGCTGAGTTGCCACTGCAGCGACAGAATGGCCTCAGTCGTCCTTGAAGTGCCCCAAGCACTAGCGGTTCAGGCTGGAGTCCAAGGTTTCAGTTTGCGCATAGCCGAGTCTCTTGAAGCAACGGAGCGCTGCCGCCTGCCTGCCAAAGAAAGATCGAAGTTGATGATCCGTCGACTCTTACTTCTCAATTCCATCATCATATCTCAAGTTGTTCCGCGCGGAAATCTGAGGCCGATAGCCGTTGATAGTCTTACCTCCTCGATTTGCGGCATGGTGACAGATCGGTCTGGGTCTGCTGTTTCGGGTTACGTAACTGCTTTTGATTTGCGGATTGTCGACGGGAGGGAGCGGTTGATTGAGAGGTGCTCCGCTGAGACGAGCAAGAATGGCAGTTACTTGTGTCCGAACCTACCAGCCGGTAGCTATCTGGCCGTCTTCAACCCGCATCATCCTGTTGGAAAAGCACCTTCTGCTTCACTTGATAATTCCGGGGGTAACGCCGCTTCCTTCGATTTCTATCCGGGAGCGACGGACTTGGCGAGCGCTCTCTCGATTGATTTAAAAGAAGGTGATACCGCGACAGCTGATTTCGGCCTTGGCCCCACCGTTGGTGTCCACATTCGCGGCAGCATACCTGCCGACCCGAAGGATGCAGAGTTCACGCTCTATTGCCGATCCCGCGGCGGAGAAGTAAATACCGGGGCATACTTTGGGTACTCTCCGCTGTCGGGTGTTTTCGACGCCAGCGGAGTTCCACCCGGGTCTTACAGGTTGTCTGTTCGCTGGTATTCACTCGGTACAGAATATGCCAGCACTCAAGATCTATTCGTCGGTAGCCGGGATGTGGTCGGAGTCGCGGTCACAGCAATTTGGAATGCGTCGATCGGCGGGAGGGTCGTCGTTGCAGATGGACAGACTAACGCCGTTCATCGGCTAATTCTTTACAGCAAAGACTCAAATATTCCTGACCAGTCTGCGGATGTCAAAGCTAACGGTACGCTCAAGTTTGCCTCAGTCCCCCCAGCATCCTACGTCCTCATGATATCTGGGGGCGGTGCGGCATGCGTAGCATCGATCGTGATCAATGGCCGGTATCAAGCCGGACCGGACCTTGAAGTGCCGCCGGGACCCGCAGGACTCTCCTTGGTGGTTAATGCGGTCAGATGTTCTGGGATGATTCAAGGATCGATCGATCTTGGGGACATTGACCCCGACCGAGTTTTAATCGTTGTTGAGTCGGAGGGCTCCGGTGTAACCATCGCATTGCAGGCGGATCATCTTGGGAAATTCCGAGTAGGGGACATTCCGTCCGGCCGGTACCGGGTTTTCGCTTGGCCAAGCGATTCCAATGTCGAATATCGCAATCCCCATTTTCTTGAAGGCTATAGAGCTTATTGCACTGAGGTGTCTGTCGTCGACGGGGAGCTTGAGGATGATCTTCAAGTGTTGCTGCTGCCCCTGCCTTCATCACGATCTGGCATGGAATGGACTGGCCGATTATAGGTTCGAAGGACTCTCTCGCAAGTTCTGTGGCTTTATCTGATTGATAGGGCATGGACGGGGTGTTATCAGGAGGCATAGGCGACGTCGCTCTGGCAGGAGTAGTGCACCGGCTTTTACTGCGCATTCCACCATGCAGTCATCCTTTGAGTCGCGGTAAACTCCGTCCATCTCTCCGGTGGCCCAAGCCGCCTCTGGAGCATCTGGGGGTTGCGGCCGAACTTGTCCTGCAGCACGCGGAAAACTTCCTCTTCAATCTCCAGACTGATGGCAAGGCCACCTGCCTGGAGCACCTTCTCGATGGCTATGGCGGGCGTCCCTCCAAACTCAATTGCCGAGATCCATATCCCTGAGTCGACAACGACGATCATAGGAGGCGGCGGCTTCTTCTCTGCTTCTTCTCGGTGCGAACCTCCCGCACCAGACGCTCCACATCTTCAGGCGTATACCCCTTGTGGTCGTCGGCGCGTCCCAGTGCGTTCAGTTCGTCCAGGGTCTTGCGCAACTGCTGTGCGCGATAGGTGCGGAATGCCTCTCGGAACAGCTCGCTGGTCGTCCTGCTCTCCTGCTTCGCCAGCCGTTCCACCTGGCTGGCGAGGTCTGAGGGAAAGCTGACGGTGAAGGTGCGGCGCGTCTTCGAGAGGATGTCCCATCCGTAGTTGAAAGTTGAGCGGCGGTTCGACCCGATTCTGGAAGAATCGGGTTGCCAACCTTTTACAAGGAGAACCGCCGTGAAAAGAGCTTACCGCACCATCCGCAAACAAGGGAAACTCAACGAACAAGAGCTGGCCAGCTTTCTGGTCAAGAACGGGCAGGGACTGCTGCCCATGGTGGATCTGATCGAGCAGTGCCAGATGGCCTGCGACGAGCTGATCGACACAACCGGATGAGCGGCTATTCAGGCCGTGCTGCAACTGTCGGCCATGGAGGCTGCAGGCGGTCCCCAGCAGCAGGGTAAGCAGCGCACAGGCGAGGTGGTGTTCTACGGTCGCCAGGCTGGCCAGGTGCTTCTGAGTGACCGCAAGTTGGAAGTTCAGCGGCCGCGCTTGCGAACCAAGGGGACGCGCAGCCAGGAAGTGGAAGTTCCGGCCTACGCTGCCATGCAAAATCCTGCCCAGATGGGCAAGCGCATGCTGGACATCCTGATGCACGGGGTTTCCACGCGCAACTACAAGCAGGTCATCCCGCAGATGGCCGAGACGGCCGGGGTGTCGCGCTCGGCGGTCAGCCGGGCGGCGATCGAGGCATCCCAAGCCGAGGTCGAGGCGCTGGTCAGCCGCCGCTTCGACGAACTGAAACTGCTGGTGGTCTACATCGACGGACTCAACTTCGGCGAATACACCATGATCGGCGCAGTGGGTGTGGACTCGGAAGGCCATAAGCATGTGCTGGGCATCCGCGAAGGAGCCACGGAAAACTCGACCGTCATCACCGAGCTTCTCGAAGACATCGTCTCCAGGGGCGTTGATCCCAAGCGCAAGATGTTGTTCGTCATCGACGGCTCCAAGGCGCTGCGCGCCGCTATCAACGCCGTCTTCGGTACGGACCAGAAGGTGCAACGCTGCCGCGCCCACAAGCTGCGGAACGTGCTCGACTATCTGCCCAAGGACGACAAGCCGCAGGTCAAAAGCCTGCTGCGGGCGGCCTGGAAACTGGACGCCGACAAGGGCATCGCGCGCATCAAGAAGCTGGCAGCATGGCTGGACCAAAAGTATCCGCAGGCGGCGGCCAGTCTGCTGGAGGGCCTGGAGGAGTGCTTCACCATTAACCGGCTGGACATCCCGCCGGCGCTGCACCGCTGCCTGGCCACCACCAACATCATCGAGAGCCCGCACGCCGGAGTACGCATCCAGACCCGCCGCGTGACCCACTGGCAGAATGGCAAGATGGTCTTCCGTTGGATGGCTTCGGCCTTCCTCAGAACCGAGAAACGCTTCAAACGCATCATGGGACACAAAGACCTCTGGGCGCTGGAAGCGATCCTCAACCCCACTGCGACCGCCAGCAAGAAGGTCGCGTAGTACCATCAACCTAACCGCCGCTCCCCACTTTCAACTGCAAGCGGGACATGCTCGATTTTGTTGTGCTGAACAACCCAAAAAAAGCGCAGCGACGCCAACATTCCGGCCACAACGGCTGCTTCCGACCTGCTCCAGAGACTGATTTGCCGCGCTCAGTTACACTGCAATGGTGACGTTATTTGACTGATATTTTCTTGACATTACAGTGTAAACGCCTATCCTTGATAAATGGGAGGTACTCGCCATGGCCACTCTTTCTTTGTCTAAGCCGGATCTTGAGGCACACAGGAATTCACTCATGCTTCCGATGCCCGAGATCATCACCGCACTGGTGTCTATTGTGGGCAAGAAGTTGACTGCCTATATCGCCGGCGTCAAAGACACACGGGCTCTCGTGCGTTGGATGGAAGGGGCGCACTCTTACAACGAGGCGGAGCGGCATCTGCGTTTTGCCTATCACGTCGTCATGACGTTAAGTACCGTAGATTCACCATCTGTTGTTCAGGCATGGCTGATGGGCGTAAATCCTGAACTCGGCGATCGCGTTCCTATACGCATGATCCGAGAAAAGAACCTGGATAAGGTGGCTCCCCTCATATTGGGTGCTGCCAGAACATTCGCTGCCGGAGGCTAGGTTTGCTTATCTCTTTCACCGCAGATCATCTGTCGGTCTGCACTCCAAACGCTCCTATCTTTCGACTCGGGCGGTTGCCTTCGCCATGGCAACCGCCCGATTGGATTTGGGCTAATGAAGATCGCACTTTCGGTAGCCGATTCGACGATCCAGTTGGTTTCTATCGCGTGCTGTATTCTTCGTCGCAGAGGCTATCTTGTTTTGTAGAGCGTATTTCATAAATAGGTTCGGCCTCAAGCTGGAGACTTCTGCTTGATGCGGTTGTTTTGATGAACTTCTTGCATGAGCAAGAAGCGGTTTGAGTTGCTGAGTGATGCACAGTGGGAACGGATCGAGCCGCTGCTGCCAGAGCCGAAGCGGCGCAAGGACAGGCGGGGCCGTCCGTGGGCCTCCAATCGGGCTTGTCTGGAGGGCATCCTGTGGGTGTTGCAGACCGGTGCAGCGTGGCGATTTCTGCCCGAAAAGTATCCCTCTCCGGCGACCTGCTGGCGGCGGTTGAAGCAGTGGGAACAGCAGAATGTGTGGCTCGACGCATGGCGAGCGCTGCTGGGCGCGCTGGATGGGGATGGATTGCTGAAGTGGGAAGAGACGTTTCTGGACGGCAGCTTCGCTCCGGCGAAAAAG